>NZ_LUKH01000021.1:0-88753 GCF_001593695.1 Leisingera sp. F5
CCGTCAAAACGGCTCCAAGAAAAATCTGCGCGCCCCCTAAAAATACAGCCATCAAAGTCTACGTGTTCTTTAAAAATGCAGCCATTGAAATTCCCGCCCTCCAAGAGCACGGAGTTTTTAAAGCTAGCACTTTCTGCAAAGTTACTATTTGCTACAGTCAAGGATTCTGAGAATCCAGCCCTTTCAAAGTTTACAAATCGATCAAATCGAGAGCCATTCAGCTCGACAACGAAAGGGAACAAAAATCCAGAAGAAACGAATCTTTTTAAAAACTCACACTCCTTAAGATCAATATTTCGACTTTCGAAAATCGAGAAGTCTACTGCAGCACCTTTGTTCCTATTGCTAAACTCTTTTTCGAACCTTTGCCTCAATGTGCCCCATTCTCTGTTCCAGCTATCTCTTGCTGGCAGTTCCACCCCCCTTTTTTGAAGTAATTCTCTCTGGCTTTGCTGAAGGCCATTTGATGCCCAAGAGTTCCACGCTTTGCGGTTCCTCTCATGCAACTCCCAATCGATCTCCTCCCCCTCCTGCTCCCCATGAAGCGTCATCAGCACATACCAGGGGTTCTCGTTGGCGGTCTTCAGCTTGCGCTGCGGGGCAGCCGGGGCCTCCGGCGGTTGGGTCTCGTCACGCATCAATCGTTCTCGTCATGCAAATTCGCTTTGCCGCAGGCTACGGGCTTTGCCGCTCCGCCTTCAACATAGAACCCCGCACATCCGGCGAAAATGCAGCCCCCGGTGCACAGGAGGTGTGCAGGGGGTGCACGCCTGGCACCCCCCGTTTTCCTTGCCTCCTGCCGCATTCCTGATATATGCGCGCGGATGACCAGTACCCCGTCCAGCAACCCGCCCAGCCTCCGCCCCGACCTTGCCCCGGAACCGCAGTTCCGCGACACCCCCCGTGACGGCCAGCCCACCCTCGGCATGGTCTCGCTCGGCTGCCCCAAGGCGCTGGTGGACAGCGAGCGCATCCTGACCCGGCTGCGCGCCGAGGGCTACGGCATTTCGCCCGACTACGCCGGGGCCGACGCGGTGATCGTCAACACCTGCGGTTTCCTCGACAGCGCCAAGGCGGAAAGCCTGGAGGCCATCGGCGAAGCGCTGAAGGAAAACGGCAAGGTGATCGTGACCGGCTGCCTCGGCGCGGAGCCGGAGTATATCCGCGAGCACCACCCGCGCATCCATGCGGTCACAGGCCCGCATCAGTATGAGCAGGTCTTGGACGCGGTGCATTCCGCGGTGCCGCCCAGCCCCAACCCTTACGTGGACTTGCTGCCTGCGGCGGGTGTGAAACTGACCCCGCGGCACTTCAGCTACTTAAAGATTTCAGAGGGCTGCAACCACAAGTGCAAGTTCTGCATCATCCCGGACATGCGCGGCAAGCTGACCTCCCGCCCCGTCCACGCGGTGCTGCGCGAGGCGGAAAAGCTGGTTGAGGCCGGGGTCCGCGAACTGCTGGTGATTTCGCAGGACACCTCGGCTTATGGGCTGGACCGCAAGTACTCAAGCCATCCTTGGAAGGGCGAGGACGTGCGCAGCCATATCCTCGACCTTTCCCGCGAGCTGGGCAAGCTGGCCCCGGCAGACGACCTGTGGGTGCGGCTGCACTATGTCTACCCCTACCCCTATGTGCGCGATCTGATCCCGCTGATGGCGGACCCGGACAACGCGCTGCTGCCCTATCTGGACATCCCCTTCCAGCACGCCCACCCGGATGTGCTGCGCCGCATGGCCCGCCCGGCGGCGGCGGCGAAAACACTGGACGAAATCCGCGCCTGGCGCGCGACCTGCCCGGATATCACCCTGCGCTCCACCTTCATCGTCGGCTTCCCCGGCGAGACCGAGGCGGAGTTCCAGCACCTCCTGGACTGGATGGACGAGGCGCAGCTGGACCGAGTAGGTTGTTTTAAATACGAAAACGTTGACGGCGCGCGCTCAAACGATCTGCCCGACCATGTGCCGGAAGAGGTGAAGCAGGAGCGCTGGGAGCGGTTTATGGAGAAGGCGCAGGCGATCTCCGAGGCCAAGCTGGCGACCAAGGTCGGCCAGACCATGCAAGTGATTGTCGACGACATCGACGAAGACGGCATCGCCACCTGCCGCACCAAGGCCGACGCGCCGGAGATCGACGGCAACCTGTTCATTGATGAAGGAACGGACGGGTTGCAGGCAGGTGATCTCGTGACCGTTGAGGTGGATGAGGCCGGGGAGTATGACTTGTGGGGTGTAAGAACCGCCTAAGGTACGGCGCGTGGTATTTTACTGCGCCCGCAGTGCCTCTTCCTCAGCTTCGTCTTCGATTGATTGGACGCTTGCATCCGTCTGTGGCTCCCGGATTCTTGGTGGAGGTTTCCTCCAAGAAGAAAGGTCTTGGCCAATTTCGCGATAGAACTTTGGAATAATCGCCTCAAGCTCTGCAATGAAGTTTGTTTGCTGAGTGAATTTTGCCCCCAACCGCTTTGCCACATAGATATGAAAACTGACGACTTGGAGCCCGTTTTTATCCTTCTCACAGAGATCAGGATCAGCAAGCAGTTCCATCAAGGGAAAATGAGTGTCTTCACTGCGGCCGGGCCAAGTCATTCGAACAAAGAGATCATCCTTGATTTCGCTCTTCAATTGGCGAAGCAGCCAATTCAGTCGTGCCTTTGACGACTTCTTGTCCTCGGGTGCTCTGAGCGTCATCCCTGCTTCAATTGTCCGGCGGTTGAGATCCGCCACGACTTCCAAATTTGCCGCAGCATCTGGTATATCAAAGCTGACTTGCAGTTGATGGTCTTCCCTTAACTGGTTCAGTTCATCTTTGTGCCGGTCGGCGGGATTCTTTGCGTGTTTCCGGTTCAAACGCTCTCTTACGCTTGTTTCCGTTTGCCTGCTCAAGATTAAAGACAAATCTTTGGTTTCCTGATGCCAAGCTTCCAATACCGCAATCGCTTCCGGAGATTTGGCAAGTATCTTGCCTCCAGCTGACACAAGTTTGTTCAGTTCGCTCCATTCTGGCGGCATACGGTCGAAACCGCGAATACCTGCGCTTTCATGAGTTAAAAAGCGCCTCAATTCATTCAGCAACACACGCTGATCATCGTCGGCAACACCGTCGTTGCTGATCAGTAAGTCAACCGTTGTCAGGACAAACATCCATGACCAGTGGAAAACTGGAACCTTTGAGCGGCTTTTACGGACATCCCCCAGCGGATGGCTGGCGGGCAATGTCGCAAACTGATTAGAAATTGTTATGACGCAGTCAATCTCGTTGTCCTTTGCCAGGCTGCGGTATTTTTCAATTTGTTCCGCAGTCAGGGGATTATTACCAATTTTGGCTTCCACCATGGCGCGCCATTCTCGAGAGCCGTTTCTCACGACGATCAGCCCATCAGGACGATCTTTGCTCACCTCTTTCTGACCATCAAAGACTACTTCCGTGAACGTCTCTACTGTCGTGCGTTTGCCAGATCGCTGCCCCAAAGACGCCAACAACTCTGATGCAAGCTCTTCGACTTTGGAAAGGCACGCCAAGAGAATTGAGGTCGTCCGCCCCTCTTTGGAGTTGTTGGACAGCACCGGAAAAAGACGCGCAGGCTCTCCTTGCTTTAAGTACTCTGGTCTTTCCATGATGCCCTCCAAGCCCCTCTCGCAAATTCAGTAAAGCTCTAAAGCTCTACAATCCTAGAATGGTTTTGCACAACCTATAAGATATTGCAAAGGTTGAGACGGAACGGATCTTCATGGCCGAAGCCTATCAGCTAACATTTCCCTCCCTGTCTGCTACGCTTTCCCCCAACCGCAACCAGCCAGGGAGAGCCCCCAGCCATGACAGATACTCCGGAAATCGCACAGAAAGCCCCCTTCCCCGTCGAGGTGACAGAGGGAAAAACCTATTTCTGGTGCGCTTGCGGCAAGTCGCAAAAGCAGCCGTTCTGCGATGGCTCCCATAAGGGGACGGAGTTTGCGCCGGTCAAATACACCGCGGAGAAGGACGGCAAGCTGTTTTTTTGCGGCTGCAAGCACTCAGGCAAAAAGCCCCTGTGCGACGGCAGCCACTCCAAGCTGTAGCAAACCACCCCGCAGGCCAGACCTGCCAAGCCCGCCGGGCAGGCCGCGCTGCGGCCTAAGGCATCAGCCGTTGGAATACAGCGGCAGTTGGACAGAACTCCGGAACGGCGGGGGTGTCGTCATCGCGGCGGGATGAGATCCACAGTGCGCAGGACTTGCTGCAGCCCGCACCGCGGCAGGAGGTCACCATCCGGGCATAGTCCAAACCGCTGAGCTGCCCGGCTTTCACCGCCTGGTCCAGATCGACACCCGCAGCCCTGGCCACGGCGCGCAGCAGCCACAGGTGGCGGAAGATATTGCCGAGGCTCCGGGCCTCCGCCGCCATGTCCTTCATGCGCTGCGGCCCTGCAACTGCATCAGAGCATCCGTATTGCGGCAGCCTGGCATCGGCGCCTCGGCGCGATCATGGGCGGACAGGAAAGCCTCGCATTGATCCACCGCGCCGCAGCCGCGGCAGCGGGTGATCATCGCGGCCCAATCCGTGTGGCTGATATCCCCTGCGGCAAAGGCAGATGTAAGATCCGCGCCCACGGCCTTGCCCATCCGGGCCATCAGCCGCAGATGATACAAAGGGTCCCCCAATGGCTGCATGTTCGAACTCCTTAAAGAGGCCGGGGAAAATCCGGGAATGTCAGGCCTGCTGCTCGTTCAAGTAGCCAAGCAGATCGCGGTTGCGGCAGAAATCAGGCGCTTCGGCACCGGGGCGCAGGCCTTTGGCCAGCCACTTGCGGCAGGCGCCGACACCGCCGCAACGGCTGCAGCGCAGCACTGCCTCGGCGATCTCGTCAAAGCGCAAGTTACCGGCAACGGCCTCTTCCTCCAGATCCAGCCCGACGGTGCCGGCCATCCGGTCAAACAGTTCGGCGTGCTTTTTCAGATCGGCATGGGTGGTCATCGCGCGGTCCCCTGGAATCATTCATTTCCGGTACAGCTTAGCGAACCGGTGCAGGTGCCGATTTGATGCAGGTCAAACGGGACCTGGATCAGGCGGATTTCCCGCTCAGGTGGCCGGTATACGCGCGCACCGCATCCTGCACCCGGCGAAAGCGGTCACCGCCCAGTTTCTTACCGCCATACCAGCGGGTGACGATGATCACATGATCCTTCAGGCCCTCGCGCTCCATCATCCGCAGGATCACCATGCCCGCACCGCTCTCGCCGTCATCAGCCTTGAGCCCGCCCGCGGGCAGCATCGCAGCCCAGGTGTTGTGGGTGGCCTTGGCATAGGCGCGGTCGGTCTTCAGCGCGGCCAGCACCGCATCGACTTCCTCACGAGAGGTGACCCGCGCGCCCGTCACAGCATAGCGCGAGCCGCGGTCGGTCAGCACCACACCCAGCATCTCCAGCGCCGGAGCGGCGTGATCCTTGGCCGCCATGCTCAATTCAGTCCGTGGCGGTCGATGGTGGCCTGCACCACCCGCACCCGGTCCGGATTGGCGGGATGGGTGCCCAGGAATCGGTCGCCGGGATCCGGCAGCCGGTTGAAGAAGCGCACGCCGATGCTGGGCCGGTAGCCGGACTGATGGGTGATGAGGGTGCCCAGTTCATCCGCTTCCAGCTCAAAATCCTTGGAATAGGTGCGCGCGCCGACATAGCCGCCCACGTCCTGCGCGGTCGAGACGGTGGCCGCGCTGCCGCCGGCAAGGGCTGTGATCAGCCCGGCGCCGGCGCTGACCAGAGCCGAATTCTGCGCCTGCCGCGCCAGATGGCCACGGATATGGTGGGCGGCCTCATGCGACATCACAAAGGCCAGTTCGTCCTGATTGGCGATCTGCCCCAGCATCCGCTGGGTGAAGGTGATGATGGGGCGGCCGGAACGGTCGAGGCTTTGATAGGCATTGGGCGCCGCGTTGGGATTCGGATCGATGCGGATCAGGAAATCGCAGTTCAACCCCTGGGTGCGGCTGCGGCACGCCCGTTCAGCCACCGGCTCCACCCGCCGGGTCACGGAGGCAAAAGCGTTGCGTGCCTCCCCCGGTGCCATCCCCTGCACCCGCGGTGTCCGGGCAACCGGAACAGATTGCGGCGCTGGTTCGATTGCCACGTCACAGGCGCTGACAGCAAGGGCAAGCAGACACAGAAAACGGCGCATGACGGATCCTTTTGCAGTTCTCCGCCACTTTATCGCGCAAGGCCGGCGGAAGGCAATCGCCTGGCAGCGGAACCTTGCCGCCGGATCCATGCGATAGTCTTTGATTGCAAGGCCTTGCCAGCAGCCAGGCGGCAGTGCAGGCTGGGCTTATGTTTACCATAGAGCATGAATTCGACTCGACGGTCATTACCCTGGTGGATGAGGACGGAACCCCGCTCACCGAGGATGTGACCATTAATTCCTTTGCCGAATGCGTGACGGTCGAACAATACGACCCGCGCACCGACAAAGTGCAGACAATCACCCTGTCCCATTTGCAGGTTCGGGATCTGGCCGCAGCGCTGGACCTGCCGGAGGGCGTCTACCGGCTGGTGCCAGATGACGACTAGGCGTCAGGCCGGGCCGTTGTAGACAAAAACCTTATCGCGCGATGCTGCGCCGCGGCGCAGGTCCAGATTGGAAGCCGCGGTGCCCATAGCCGCGGCCAGCAGGCTGCGGACGGCGCCGTTGGCTTTGCCGTTCTCCGGCACCGCGGTAACCGAGATCTTAAGCACGCTCTCTGCCGCCGTAATCGCATTGCGCGCCGCCCTGGGTGTGGCCCGCACCGGGATTTCCGCTCCCGGCACGCATAGATGTCTCAGATCCGGCAGGTCTTTCTTCTTTGACTTTCCCATAGCCTCTCACATGCCTTGCCGAGGCGGCAAAGGCCATAGACTTTGCCGCAGCGCCGCAGCTATCACCCGGTCAACGAAACCCTGCCCCGCCGGTGCTGCCTTTGCAGCACAGGTTCGGCACGCAAGGCCCGCCGGCCCTTGAAAAAACGCCACGGCCTGCCGAGATAGGCAGCAAAAGATGTAAAGAGGTTTAACATATGCCCGCACGCAATGACGCTGCCCTTGAATTCCTGCTGTCGCGCCGCTCCCGCCCGGCCAAAACGCTGGTGGCGCCTGCACCTTCCCGTGAAGAGCTGCTGCCAATTCTGACCGCCGCCGCCCGCACGCCCGATCATGGCAAGCTGGAGCCCTGGCGCTTTATCGTGGTGGAGCAACCCGCCATGGCGCGGCTGGCCGCCCTGACCGAAGCGGCAGGTGCGCGCTTGGGCAAAAGCCCCGAGGATATCGCCAAGGGCCGCAGCCAGTTCGACCAGGGCCAGCTGGCCGTGGTGGTGGTTGAGGTGCAAAAACACAGCCCCAAGATCCCGGCGCGGGAGCAGACCTACTCCGCCGGTGCTGTCTGCCTGGCGCTGCTGAATGCCGCCCTGGCTTCGGGCTGGGGCGCCAACTGGCTCAGCGGCTGGGCCAGCCACGACCGCGGGTTCTGCGAGACGGCCTTTGATCTGTCGGAAAACGAGCGCATCGCCGGCATTGTCCACATCGCCACTGAAAGCTCCGCCCCGCCCGAGCGCCCGCGCCCGGACCTGGACGCCATCACAACCTGGATGAGCGCATGATCTTCACCGCCTTTTTCAAAACCCTGGGCCAGACCGGCGATCCGCGCTTCCGCAAGGTGCTGTTTCTGGGGCTGGGCCTCACCATCGCATTGCTGATTGCGGCTTACGCGGGCTTCCTGATGCTGATCCAATGGCTGGTCGGCCCCGAAGCCACCGTCCCGCTGCTGGGCAAGGTCACCTGGGTCGATGACCTGCTGTCGATCGGTTCGCTGTTTTTCATGCTGGTGCTGTCGGTGTTCCTGATGGTGCCGGTGGCGTCAGCCATCACCTCGATGTTTCTGGAGGAGGTTGCCCAGGCGGTGGAGGACAAACATTACCCCGCCCTGCCCCCGGCGGCCAAAGTGCCGTTCTGGGATGCGGTCAGGGACACGGTGAACTTCCTCGGCCTGCTGATCGCGGCCAATATTCTGGCGCTGTTTCTCTATGTGCTGTTCCCGCCCGCGGCGCTGTTCATCTTCTGGGGCCTCAACGGGTTCCTCTTGGGCCGGGAATACTTCACCCTGGCCGCCGCCCGCCGTATCGGCACTGCCGAGGCTAAGAAACTGCGCCGCAAGCATGCCACCACGATCTGGGCCGCGGGCACGCTGATGGCGGTGCCGCTCTCGATACCTTTGGTGAACTTGGTGATCCCGATTTTAGGCGCCGCCACCTTCACCCACATTTACCACGCTCTGGTCCGCGAATAACGGCGCCCGGGACGCACCCGGGCCAAGGCCAGCGCAGCCACCGCGTGTCAGCACGGTTCAGCCTTGACGCTGCGAAGGTTGAATACAGTCGGGATGGCGCTTTAGGGGCAGATCTTCCCTTACAGCGCTTCTCAGCAAGAATCTTCTGGCAGACACCCGGCGATATGCCCAACGGGCTGCGACGCATTTCAATGCGTCCCAGCCGGGCGGGAGAGCCTGTGCTGTTGAAACAGATACCCGCGGCTCATTCCCGCTCAGGCAGCATTCCCATCCAGTCGAAATCATGCACGCTGATCAGTTCGGACAGGATAATCCCGGCAGTAATGCCCCAGATCACCGCAGCCACGCCGGTGGTGATCCAGGCCTTCTGCTTCAAGAAATGCTTCTCCGGCGCGCCTGCGTGGGTGCCGGGCACCACATCGCCCTTGTCGCCCTGGGTTTCAAGCCGGATCGGGATGATCACCAGAAAGGTCAAGAACCAGATCACCGCATAAAGCACGATCGCTGATGTAACACCCATGGTTTCGGCCTCCCCTGAAATTCCCTGCCCCGCAGCCGGGACAGGGTGCTCATAGCGTCAAACTTCTTCGAGTTCCACCAGGCAGCCGTTGAAATCCTTGGGGTGCAGGAACAGCACCGGCTTGCCGTGGGCGCCGGTCTTCGGCTCGCCCGAACCCAGCACCCGGGCGCCTTCGGCCTGCAGGTGGTCACGCGCCGCCAGGATATCCTCCACCTCATAGCAGACATGGTGGATGCCCCCGGCCGGGTTCTTCTCCAGGAACCCGTCGATCGGCGAGTTTTCCCCCAAGGGATACAGCAGCTCGATCTTGGTATTGGGCAATTCGATAAACACCACAGTGACGCCGTGATCCGGCTCGTCCTGCGGCTCGCCGACCTTGGCGCCCAGCGCATTGCGGTACTGGGCGGATGCGGCCTCCAGATCGGGGACGGCAATGGCAACATGGTTCAAGCGGCCAATCATCTCTGTTGTGCTCCTCTCACAAACTTTTCCTCCGCTCCGGTTATGGGGCGGATGCTGCGCCGCGGCAAGTGCGCCATTCCGCACGGCAGCCTTCCACCGCGGCAGAGCACGCGCTGTTAACGAGTAATTAGCCTCGAATCCCTAGCGTCGGAACATATCCCGCAAGGAGGATACGTTATGGACGATTCGGAACTGTTTGCTGCCGCTCAACGCCTGCCCACCACCCGGCGCCCGCTGTTGGGGCTGACCATCCTGGTGGTCGAGGACAGCCGCTTTGCCTGCGAGGCGCTGCGCCTCTTGTGTCTGCGCAGCGGTGCCCGCATCCGCCGGGCCGATTGCCTGAAATCCGCCCGCCGCCATCTGCAGGTCTACCGCCCATCGGTGCTGATTGCCGATGTCGGCCTGCCGGACGGCTCTGGCCTCGATCTGATCCGCGAACTGGCAGAGGCCAGCCCGCGACCCGGCGTGATCCTGGCCACCTCGGGCGATCCAACGCTTGAAGAGGCCGCGCTTGAAGCAGGGGCCGGCGGTTTTCTGGAAAAACCGATCACCTCGCTTGCCGCTTTCCAGCAGAAAATCCTGTCAAATCTGCCACCCGACCGCCAACTGTCCGGCCCGCGCGCGCTGGATGACGAAACAGTGGAACCCGATTTCCTTGCCTACCGCGATGACATGGCCCATGCCGCCGATGTGCTGAACATGGGCCAGGAAGAAAAGACCCTGGCTTATCTGGCGCAGTTTCTGGGCGGCGTTGCCCGCAGCGCCGGCGACAACCCGCTTGCCGAGGCCGCCGACCGGCTGGCCCGCTCCCGCCGCAAGGGCAAACCGCTGACCCAGGATGCTGCAACCCTGGCCGGCCTTGTACAGGAGCGGCTGGAGCGCCGCGCGGCGATCTGACATGATAGAAGCCTGTCTCATCGCCCTCGCCACGCTCGTCATTGTGCTGTACGGTCAAACCCGCATGGAAGCCCGCGCCATCCGCCGCAACCGCGGGGGCACTGACAGCCGCGCATTGATCCTTTCATCACGCAATCAGTAACCCCTGCGCGCGCCGCCATAGCCACCTGCCGGTTTTCGCCGCATCCGCAGTGAAACAGCAGGGACACGATGACCTGCCACTGGTGTCATAACCGCCTGCACCCTTTCTGCAGAAAGCTGACGTACTCTGCTTGTCCGGCTGGACCCAGCCGGAGGATTTGTTCCTCCCCGGCGGGCAACAACGCTCTGTTTGCAGTTTGGGAAACGCCAGCCTGCTAAGCGTCTGCGGGCCAGCCAGGCGGCAATCGGCGTCTTTCTAAGCCGGATCATCGAAACTTTCCCTATCCGCACATGCTTCGGGCGTTCTCCCGCGCCCGCAGCTCAGCGGCTTGCGCCGCACCGCTTGGCGGCCTTGGGCCCGGCACCGCCTTGCAGGCGGTGCCGGGCCCAACGGCTCAGACCGTTCCCTGAACGGGTTGAGCGGGCGGGAGAACCACGGCTCTTACAATAGCAGACCGGGATTCCCTGCCATCGCCAGCCCCGGAAACACAGTTGTTTCCAGATCGCTTTTCCGGGCACCTGCCAATCCATGCAACAGCCAGGCAAGATGCTGGCGCACATCCGCTGTCGGCAACAGATCCCGCCGGTCATAAAGATCAGCCTCCTCCAGCCCGGGCCAGCGCCCCAGCACCCTGCCGCCGCGGACCGCTCCGCCTGCCAGCAGCATCGCACCACCGGTGCCATGATCTGTACCGCCAGTGCCGTTCTCGCGCACGGTGCGCCCGAACTCGGTCACAGCCGCCACCGCCGTCTTGCCCCAGATCCCGGCCCCCAGGCCGCTGCGCAGCTTCAGAACAGTCTCCGACAGGCGCCCCAGCGCGGCCTTCAGGCCGCTTGCCTGACGGTAGTGCGTATCCCACCCATTGATCGAAAACGCCGCAATCCTGGTATCGCCGCGCAATTGCTCAGCCGCATAGGCAGCAATCTCGGTATGCGCTCTCCCCTTCGGCGCCGCTTGCATCATGCCGCTGGCGCTGCCGTCCGCCGCGTCTTCGGATCCCAAAGACAGATCCTGCCGGGTCAGTTCCAGCGCCTCGTTCAATGCCGTGTGGAACAGCGGATCCTCTTCCATCAGCAGGCCCGCCAGCCGCTCGGCCTGCGGGCTCATCGCCAGCCCCGCCCCCGGCGCCCATTGCGAGACCGGCGCCGCACCGTCCAGCAACAGCATCCGCTCCTGACCGATGGCAAAGGCAGTGCGCGCCTCCACGCCAGGCATCTGCTGCAGAAAACGGTTCAGCCAGCCGCCTCTTGCACCGCCTAATGCCGCGGTCCCCGCTTCCAGCAGGTCCTGGCCGTCGAAATGGCTGCGCCGGTCGCGGTACGGTGTGGACACCGCCTGCACAAACCCCAATTCCCCTGCACGCCACAGCGGCAGCAACGGTGCCAGCGCCGGATGCAGGGCATAGAATCCGTCAAGATCGGCAGCCCCGGCCTGCGGTCCGCCTGAAAGTGTCTGCCGCAGCCCGGCCAATGCGGGATCGCCGTAAGGCTGCACCGCATCCAGCGCATCCATGCCGCCGCGCAGGATAATCACCACCAGCCGGGTGTCCCAGGGGGCCGCGGCAAAGCTGACCGGCGTGATCAGCGGGCTCGCAGCCAGTGAACAGCCCAGCAGGGCAGAGCGGGTCAGCAGGGATCGGCGTGTCAGCTGCATGATGCAAACCTCCTGTTAACGGCGCTGAAAGGCGGGAGAGGTCAGGATCAGCCCGACCGCCTCAGACTGGGTTTCGGCAGCGCCGGCCGCAAACCGGACCCGTTCATTGGCAAAACGGCCCAGCGCCGCAGTGGCAAAGACGCGCGGATCCGGCACCGGTTGCGCCAGCCGTCGCGGCGCGGCCATCGCCCAGCGCAGGCGCGCGGCCAAAGCCTGCGGCGTGATCCAGGACATGTCCTCTTCCGGCCAGCCATCCGGCCCGCCGGAAAATTCCCAACGCTGCCCCATCGGCGTCAGCGGCGCCAGCAGCAGCCGGTTCAGCTGCCCGGGCTTCAAGGCGGAAAACCGCGCCTCAGGCACCGCCAGTGCGCGGCAGGCAGAGGCCACATAATCAAACGGCGGTTTCACATTGCGCAATTCCGGCTGCCAGGCCGCGGGGTGTTCCAGCAGTCCTGCATAGACCTGCAGCAGATCACCGCCGCTGTCCTGATAGCGCGCCGCCAGATGCGACACCAAATCCGGCTCCGGCTGATCAGAGGTGAAATGCACTGCAAGCTTCCACGCCAAATGCTGCGCTGTGGCAGGATGGCGCGCCAGATCACGCAACGCCGCCAGCACCTGGCCCAGCTCCGGCTTGCCGCCGCCATAGGTTTGCCCAAGCACGGTTTCCGCCCCCGGCTCAGCCATTCCAGGACGAAACACAAAGCCCTTGTCCTGCGAGCCGGTCAATCCCGTGAACAGCTCGGCCAATTGCCGCACATCCGCTTGGCCATATGGCCCATCGACACCCAGCGTATGCAATTCCAGCACTTCGCGGGCAAGGTTTTCGTTCAGCCCGCTCAGGCGCTTGCGCCGTTTCGCCGCCCGGCTGCCCGGCCCGGCCGAGCGGTTCTGATCCAGATAATGCAGCATCAAGGGGCTAGTGACCGCGGCGATCAGCATATCTTCGAAACGGCCCGCCACATGCGGCCGGATGACAGTCTCGGCATAGGGCGCGGCCAGAATGCGCAGCGCACCGTTTTTGCCTTGCGCGGTAAAATGGTCCGCCCAGAACAGATCCAGCCGTTCACGAAACGCATCGCGGCTATAGACATGCCGCAGCAGCCTTTGACCGTGCCATTTAAATCGTGCCGCATTGTGGGCACGGCGGTAGGCCCTAAAGGCCTTGTCTGCAGCCTCGTAGCCTTGCTGGCCCTCCAGTCGTTTGCGCCCCCGTCTCAGCCGCCGGAACTCCTTGGCGCGCGCAAAGGCGTCGTCAAAACGGCTGACCGGAAATCTGAGAGCCATCTCATCGGCGCCTTGCAGACGGCCGAGCATGGCCTCCGCTGATGCCGGAGGCCGCACCAGCGGCGACAGCCCTGCCCCAAAGCGGATCGCCGCCAAATCTCCGTCAAATTGCATCACCCTGATCTCCCTGGACGGACCGGCCTTCTTGCAGCCTAGAACATCAGTTCCCGGGTCCACAGCTGATTTTCTAGTGATACGCAATTCTTCGCGTGTTCCGTCGCTTGCTCCCCAGGTTTGCGGCCCACCGTTTTCCTAGCCGGAATTTTTGCAAAATTCCGGCTTCGCCTTGCTGCAACTGAAAAGGCCCGGACAATTGCCCGGGCCTCCTCCAAATCTTTTCTATCTTCACTGATCCTGCGGGATCACGCGCAGGCCCAGTTCCATCAGCTGATCGCTCATCGGCTCGGAGGGGGCCGACATCATCAGATCCTCGGCACGCTGGTTCATCGGGAACATGATAACCTCGCGGATGTTGGCCTCGTCCGCCAGCAGCATCACCATACGGTCGATACCCGCTGCACAGCCGCCATGCGGCGGGGCGCCGTACTGGAAGGCGTTGACCATGCCGCCAAAACGCTTCTCGACTTCTTCCTTGCCATAGCCGGCAATTTCAAAGGCCTTGAACATGATCTCCGGCTTGTGGTTCCGGATCGCCCCGGAGACCAGCTCGTAACCGTTGCAGGCGAGGTCGTACTGGTAGCCTTTGACCGCCAGCGGATCGCTCAGCAGCGCGTCCATGCCGCCCTGCGGCATCGAGAACGGGTTGTGCTCGAAATCGATCTTGCCGGTTTCCTCGTCCTTCTCGTAGATCGGGAAATCCACAATCCAGCAAAAGGCAAAGCGGTCCTTGTCAGTGAGGCCCAGCTCTTCGCCGATCACGGTGCGGGCGCGGCCTGCAACGCTTTCGAACGCCTTCGGCTTGCCGCCGAGGAAGAAGGCCGCATCGCCAACGCCCAGATCCAGCTGCTGGCGGATAGCTTCGGTGCGCTCGGGGCCGATGTTCTTGGCCAGAGGGCCTGCGGCTTCAAGATACTCCGCACGGATCTTCGCCGCCTTGTCTTCGGCCCCGGCACCCGCCAGCGCGCCGATCAGATGTGACAGGAACGGGGCTTTGATCGCCGATACCGCCTGGCCCTTTTGAACTTGCGCCACACCCAGCTTCTTTGAAACTGCCTCATGGACGCTGGCAATCAGCTCCATGAAGGTTTCGTCGGTTTTAACATCCGGCTTGGCGCGCCAGAAGATATAGCCCATGCCCTGCAGGCCTTCGCCCTGGGCGAATTTATTCATCCGGTCGCAAAACTTGCGGGATCCGCCAGAAGGCGCCGGAATGGCGCGGATTTCGGTGCCTTCGTTTTCCAGCAGGCTGGCAAAGATGGCAAAGCCGGAGCCGCGGAAATGCTCGGAGCAGTCCTGCATTTTGATCGGGTTGCGCAGGTCCGGCTTGTCGGTGCCGTACCATTTGGCGGCATCCTTGTAGGAAATCTGCGGCCATTCGCTGTCGACCTTGCGGCCCTTCCCGAATTCTTCGAACACGCCTTGCATCACCGGCTGGATGGTGTCGAACACATCCTGCTGAGTGACAAAGGACATCTCCAGGTCGAGCTGGTAGAAATCGGTGGGCGAACGGTCGGCGCGCGGGTCCTCGTCACGGAAGCAGGGCGCAATCTGGAAGTATTTGTCAAAGCCCGACACCATCATCAGCTGCTTGAACTGCTGCGGCGCCTGCGGCAGCGCGTAGAACTTGCCCGGATGCAGACGCGACGGCACCAGGAAGTCACGCGCGCCTTCGGGCGAGGATGCGGTGATGATCGGGGTCTGGTATTCGTTGAAGCCCTTGTCCCACATGCGTTTGCGGATCGACTGGATCATGTTGGAGCGCAGAACCATGTTGCGCTGCATCTTCTCGCGGCGCAGATCCAGGTAGCGGTAGCGCAGGCGGGTTTCCTCCGGGTATTCCTGCTCGCCGAAGACCATCAGCGGCAGTTCTTCGGATTTGCCCAGCACTTCGATATCGCGAATGAAAACCTCGATCTCGCCGGTGGGGATCTTGGCGTTCACCAGGGACTCATCCCGCGCCTTAACGTTGCCGTCGATGCGGATGCACCACTCGGAGCGGACCTTTTCTATCTCGGCAAACACCGGGCTGTCCGGGTCGGCCATCACCTGGGTCACGCCGTAATGGTCGCGCAGGTCGATGAACAGCAATCCGCCGTGGTCACGCACGCGATGGACCCAGCCTGACAGGCGGACGGTATCACCGACATTGGATTTGTTCAGATCGGCGCAGGTGTGGCTGCGATAGGCGTGCATGGCGGGACCTTTCGTGTCTCGGGTCGTCTGTCCGGGTGGACCGTCATTCGGGAAATGCGCCTGATAAGCGCGGAATTCGTCCGGGGTGGTACACAAGTTTGCAGCGTGGTTGTCAAGCAAACTGGGCAATTTCGGCGCGGTAAGCCGCCCGTTTCTGCCGGTTCTCTGTGTCAGCGGAGAAGCTCCCGCCCCTTCCTGCTCTATCGCTGGCGCGATACAACAGGAAGCGTTGGGCTTGGCGCCCGGCCTCCGGCCGGGCGCGGGTGGCGTTCTGCGGCGACCGCAGCGCGCTGCCGGGCCCAAGGGCAAAGGTTGCTTGGCGCCAGCCAAACGGCGTTTGCGCGCGGGAGCCTGCCGTTTCACACCAGTTGCACAGGGATCAGCCCGCGCAGGGAATTTCCCATGTGAATAGCCTGTGCCTGATCCAGGTCCTGCCGCAGCAGAACCGCCTCCCGGCAGCGGCCGCTGTCCAGCAGCACCTGGCGCAAAATGCCCGGCAGCAGGCCAGAGCTGAGCGGCGGCGTTACCATCTGCCCGTCGGCACAGGTGACAAACAAATTGGTGATCGTGCCCTCGCACAATTCTCCGCGTTCGTTCAGGAACAGCAGCTCATCCGCGCCGTCAGGCAGAGCTGCCCGCGCCTGATCATAGACCCCGCGGCAGGTCGTCTTGTGCTGCAGCCAGGTATCTGCCGCCTGCAGCCGGGTCTCTGCAATGCCCAGCCGCCACGCGGCCGGGATGCCTCCCAGCGGTGCGGTGGTCAGTTCCAGGCGGCCATCCGCGTCCAGTGTCAGGCGGCAGCGCAGCGGCGCATCGCCCTGCGCCAGCGCCAGAACGTCCTGCGCTTGCTCCGCATGAAAAGGGATGCCGAACCCGGCAGCGCTGCGCGCCATCCGCGCCAGGTGCTGCTCAAGATGCCGGAACCCTTCACCCGGATGCCAGCCCAGCGTCTCGATCAGGCGGAAAGCGGGATCGTTCTGGACGGCGTCACGCGGGCAAAGCGGGCTTTCCATAGCGCTTCCTCATATTCGGACTCGGCGGTGCTGTCCCAAACCACGCCTCCGCCTACGTTGAGCGTGGCCTGACCCGCCTCCAGCATCAGCGTGCGGATCGCGACGTTGAACTCCGAAGACCCGTCCGGCGCCGCCCATCCGATGGTGCCACAATAGATGTCACGCGCCCAGGGCTCCAGCTCCGCAAGGATCTCCATCGAGCGGATCTTGGGCGCGCCGGTGATCGAGCCGCAGGGGAAAAGCGCGGCGAAAATCTCCGCCAGCCCGGCATCAGGCCGCAATTTGGCGCGGACCAATGAGACCATCTGATGCACCGTGGCATAGCTTTCCACCGAAAACAGTTCCGGCACATACACGGAACCGGTCTCAGCCACGCGGGAGATGTCATTGCGCAGCAGGTCGACGATCATCAGGTTCTCGGCACGGTTTTTCTCGTCCTGGCGCAGGAAGTCGCGGCGGCGGGCGTCCTCGACGGGATCGTCGCTGCGCGGCTGGGTGCCCTTCATCGGGCGGGTTTCGATCACACCCTCCGCATTAGTGCGGAAGAACAGCTCCGGCGAGCGCGACAAGAGGTCCGGCAGGCCGTCCTGTTCGACCAGAACGCCGTGGCCGACCGCCTGTTTGGCTTGCAGCGCGGCATACAGTTCCTCGGCGGCGCCATAGGCCTGTGCATCAATCGGGAAGGTCAGGTTGGCCTGATAAATGTCGCCCTTGCCGATGTTGCGGTTCACCACCGTGAAAGCTTCAGCGTAGCGCTCATAGGTCCAACGGGGCGCCAAGTCTCCCAACCCGCCTTCGCCCGGCCGATAGGCCGGGCAGCGCCCGACCCTCCCCATGGGAGGGCGCTCCGCACCCACCCAGGCACGGGCGCTGCCCTCCGCGTTCTGCGGCAGCGGCTCCTCATACACCCCAAAGCACATCAGCGGCAGCCGCCGCTCCTTTGGCATCCCCCCGGCCAGCTTCTCCTCCAGCGCATAGCCCAGCTCATAAGAGGCGTAGCCCGCCAGCCAATGGCCTTCGTCCCGCGCCGCGTCCAGTGCCGCCAGCGCGGCAGGCACCTCTTCCGGCCCGTCCGCGCGGATCATGCGCAGCGGCTGGTCGAAACATGTGCCGGCCCCCTTGGGCCCCTGATCAAAGCGAATCCGCACCGGAATTGACTCCCTGAGGTCTTGGCCCCCACATATAAACGTTCGCTATGCGAACAAAAGGGGTGGATGCGGCATTTCCAATTCCGTTTCCGATCCCCCTTGAACCTTTCGGCGCGGTCCCTATAACGCAGGACAATTTGGGCACTCGCCAGTGCCCCTGATTCAAAGCTGCCCGCGCGTCAATCAAAGGATTATGGCCATGCCTAAAAGAACCGACATCCAGTCGATCATGATCATCGGAGCCGGTCCGATCGTCATCGGGCAGGCCTGCGAGTTCGACTACTCCGGCGCCCAGGCCTGCAAGGCCCTGCGCGAGGAAGGCTACCGGGTCATCCTGGTGAACTCCAACCCCGCCACCATCATGACTGATCCGGGCTTGGCCGACGCCACCTATATCGAGCCGATCACGCCCGAAGTCGTGGCCAAGATCATCGAGAAAGAACGCCCCGACGCGCTGCTGCCGACCATGGGCGGGCAGACCGGCCTGAATACCTCGCTGGCACTGGAAGAAATGGGCGTGCTGGAACAATTCGGCGTCGAAATGATCGGTGCCACCCGCGATGCCATTGAAATGGCTGAAGACCGCAAACTGTTCCGCGAAGCGATGGACCGCCTCGGCATCGAAAACCCGCGCGCCACCATCGTGACTGCGCCCAAGCTGGATGACGGCAAGGCGGATCTGGACGAAGGTATCCGCATCGCGCTGGAAGCGCTGGAAGACATCGGCCTGCCCGCGATCATCCGCCCGGCCTTTACCATGGGCGGCACCGGCGGCGGCGTGGCGTACAACCGCGAAGATTACATCCACTTCTGCCGCACCGGCATGGACGCATCGCCGGTGAACCAGATCCTGGTGGATGAGTCCCTGCTGGGCTGGAAAGAGTTCGAAATGGAGGTGGTCCGCGACAAGGCGGACAACGCGATTATCGTCTGCTCGATCGAAAACATCGACCCGATGGGCGTGCACACCGGCGATTCGATCACCGTGGCCCCGGCGCTGACGCTGACCGACAAAGAATACCAGATCATGCGCACCCACTCGATCAACGTGCTGCGCGAGATCGGCGTGGAAACCGGCGGCTCCAACGTGCAGTGGGCCGTGAATCCCGCCGACGGCCGCATGGTGGTGATCGAGATGAACCCGCGGGTGTCGCGGTCGTCCGCTCTGGCCTCCAAGGCGACCGGCTTCCCGATTGCCAAAATCGCCGCCAAGCTGGCCATCGGCTACACGCTGGACGAGCTGGACAACGACATCACCAAGGTGACCCCCGCCTCGTTTGAGCCGAGCATCGACTATGTCGTGACAAAAATTCCGAAATTCGCGTTTGAGAAATTCCCCGGCTCCGAGCCCCACCTGACCACTGCGATGAAATCAGTCGGCGAAGCGATGGCCATTGGCCGCACCATCCATGAAAGCCTGCAAAAAGCGCTGGCATCAATGGAATCCGGTCTTACCGGCTTTGACGAGGTAGAGATCCCCGGCGCCCCCGACAAGGCCGCGGTGTTCAAGGCGATCAGCCTGCAGACGCCCGACCGGATGCGCACCATCGCCCAGGCAATGCGCCACGGGCTGACGGATGATGAAATCTTTGGCGTCACTAAATTCGACCCCTGGTTCCTGGCCCGCATCCGCGAAATTGTGCAGGCCGAGGATGAAGTCCGCGACGGCGGCCTGCCCACGGACGAAAAAGGCCTGCGCGCGCTCAAGATGCTGGGTTTCACCGATGCCCGCCTGGCCAAACTGACCGGCCGGAAAGAAACCGAGATCCGCAAGGCCCGCCGCGCCGCCGGCGTCAACGCTGTGTTCAAGCGGATCGATACCTGCGCTGCCGAATTCGAGGCGCAGACCCCCTACATGTACTCGACCTATGAAGCGCCTGCCTTTGGCGATGTGGAATGCGAAGCACGTCCCTCTGACCGCAAGAAGGTCGTCATCCTTGGCGGCGGCCCGAACCGGATCGGCCAGGGCATTGAGTTTGACTACTGCTGCTGCCATGCCTGCTTTGCGCTGACCGATGCGGGCTATGAAACCATCATGATCAACTGCAACCCGGAAACGGTGTCGACCGACTATGACACCTCGGACCGGCTGTATTTCGAACCGCTGACGTTTGAACATGTGATGGAAATCCTGCGTGTCGAGCAGGACAACGGCACCCTGCATGGCGTTATTGTGCAGTTCGGCGGCCAGACCCCGCTGAAGCTGGCAAACGCGCTGGAGGAAGAGGGCATTCCGATCCTCGGCACCTCGCCCGATGCAATCGACCTGGCCGAAGACCGCGAGCGGTTCCAGGCGCTGGTCAACACTCTGGGCCTCAAGCAGCCGAAGAACGGCATTGCCTCCACCGACGCGCAAGCGCTGGAAATCGCCGGTGAAATCGGCTTCCCGCTGGTGATCCGCCCGTCTTATGTGCTGGGCGGCCGGGCGATGGAAATCGTCCGCGACATGGACCAGCTCAAGCGCTATATCGCCGAGGCAGTGGTGGTCTCCGGCGACAGCCCTGTGCTGCTCGACAGCTACCTCTCCGGCGCGGTTGAGCTGGACGTGGACGCGATCTGCGACGGCAAAGACGTGCATGTGGCAGGCATCATGCAGCACATCGAGGAGGCCGGTGTGCATTCGGGCGACAGTGCCTGCAGCTTGCCGCCCTACTCGCTCGAAAAACCGGTAATCGAACAGATCAAGGAACAGACATTCGCTTTGGCCAAAGCGCTGAATGTGGTCGGCCTGATGAACATCCAGTTCGCGATCAAACC
This sequence comes from Leisingera sp. F5, assembly GCF_001593695.1. Classification (NCBI taxonomy): domain Bacteria; kingdom Pseudomonadati; phylum Pseudomonadota; class Alphaproteobacteria; order Rhodobacterales; family Roseobacteraceae; genus Leisingera; species Leisingera sp. F5. The sequence continues at coordinate 20,476 of NZ_LUKH01000021.1, forward strand.
CAATGATGCCGGCGAAGACGAAATCTTCCTGATCGAGGTGAACCCGCGCGCCTCGCGCACCGTGCCCTTTGTGGCCAAGGCAACCGACAGCGCCATTGCCTCGATCTCGGCCCGCGTGATGGCTGGCGAGCCGCTGTCGAACTTCCCGCAGCGCGCACCGTACGAACCTGACGCGGGCTATGACGTGAACACCCCGATGGCCGACCCGATGACCCTGGCCGACCCGGATATGCCCTGGTTCTCGGTCAAAGAAGCGGTGCTGCCTTTTGCCCGCTTCCCGGGCGTCGACACTATCCTGGGTCCGGAAATGCGCTCCACCGGAGAAGTCATGGGCTGGGACCGCTCCTTTGCCCGCGCCTTCCTCAAGGCGCAGATGGGGGCCGGCATGGTGCTGCCGTCCTCGGGACGCGCGTTTATCTCGATCAAGGATGCCGATAAAGGCCGGCTGATGCTGGAAGCGGCGCAAATCCTGGTTGGGCAAGGCTTTACCCTGGTCGCCACCCGCGGCACCCAGACCTGGCTGGAAGCCCAGGGCGTGGCTTGCGAGCTGGTGAACAAGGTCTATGAAGGCCGCCCTCACGTGGTCGACATGCTGAAGGACGGCGGCGTTCAGCTGCTGATGAACACCACTGAAGGTGCGCAAGCTGTTGAAGACAGCAAGGAAATGCGTTCCGTCGCGCTCTATGACAAAATCCCCTATTTCACCACCGCGGCAGGCGCCAACGCCGCCGCACGGGCGATCAAAGCCCAGGCTGAAGGGGATGTTGAGGTAAAGAGCTTGCAGGGGTAGATTTCACTACTTAGGGTGGGCGCAATTCAATTCAGGATTGCGCCCATGTCGAATTTCGTACGAAAGATTTCTGTCTTTGTCTCCTCTCCCGGCGGCCTTTCTGAAGAGAGGGACCTCGTGGAATCGGTTTGCAAACAAATATCCCATGACTTAGGGCGACACCTCGAATTCGTCATAGAAGTTCTCAGGTGGGAAAAACATACTCGCCCTGCAGCTGGGCTATCCGCCCAAGATACTATTAATCGGCAAATGGGCTTGGACTATGAAATCTATTTAGGGATGCTCGGCGCACGTTTTGGAACCGCTACCGAGCGTTGGGGATCCGGTACCGAAGAAGAATTTGAACTTGCCTACGAGAGTTGGAATAACCACGCTCACCCTGAAATAATGTTCTATTTCGCCGAGTCTGGGCCTGCGCTTTCACAAATTGACCCAGATGATCTAAAAAAGAGGCAAATATTTAAAAGAAAGCTCGAGGAACGCGGTGTTTTGCACCATAGCTTCTCTGCACGCGCTGATTTTGAGCATGCACTTCGAACACATTTAACAGACGCGGTTTATGACATCCTTAAGGATCACGGTGAAGCACTCCCACAGCAAAGTAAAGAAGAAGACAGTTTAAACCCGTTGGCAAATTGGACGAGGCTTTTGGAAGAGGACCCCGCAGTCCAAGTCGAGGATTTACTGCTATCAGGGAGTAAACAAATATTAGACTCTGCCAAACTGTTAAAAACATACAGTGACCGTACAGAGCGAATTGCTCGATCACTTAACAAAGGTAGCAAAAATCTGAATGCCACGACAGCCCGGGTTGACAAGTCAAAGGCTAACAAGTTTTTACAGGACATTCTATCAGCGATCTCCAACTATAGTCGATTCTTGATCGGCTTTATCACTGAGTTCGATGAAACACTTTCGAAAGGACTAAGCAGCTTTTCCCGGGGTTTTGTTGTTGCTCGCGCAAAAATTCCGGATGAAGTGAACACATTCTCAGAACTGGCAGCATCAATCGACAATGCGCGACTTGGTACAGAGGCATCTCTTGGCAGCATCAAAGGTCTTTCTCAATCACTTGAAACTTGGCCAGACGAAATACCAGCTATCCAGCAACAAAAATCAATTCTACTCTCTTTGACACAAGACCTAACTGCGCTTCTCGAGCGTTCCATTGAAACTATGTGCTCAATTTCGAGCGAGATACGTTTGGAAACTAGTTTCTAACGTCAACAATGCAATACGGGGCCGAATCTCCAGCCTGCAGTGCCGGGAAGGAGCTTGCTCAGTGCCTGCAGGTTTTCCAGGGTAATACCTACCCCGCCTGCCGCATCAGCGATTGCAGCGCGTGGCCCAGCGGCGCTGCCAGCGACACGCCTTTGCCGCCCATCCGCGCCTTGGACGAGATTACCGAGACCAGTCGCGGCGCGCGGCCCGGACGCATCTGCAGCACCGGCGAGCCGGACGCCCCAAGATCGACCCGGCAGGAGGTGATCAAAGAGGTCTGCCGCGCCACCAGAACCTGGCAAGCGGTCTGCAGCCTGGGTGATCTTTCATGGCGCCGGGAATAGGACATCACATCCACCCGCTCCCCCCGCTCCGGCGCGGCGGCCAGTGCCAGTGGCCGGATCACCTCTCCGCTGATCGGGCGGTCAAGACGCAGCACAGCAATGTCGGTGCCGGTCTGGAACTGGCTGGTCCGGCCGTGGCGGTAGCCCGGGTGGATCACTGCCTTGACCACCTTGCGCGACGCTTTGGAACGGCGCCCGTTGAGGCCCGCTTCGAATTTGATGCTCCGCGGATTGACCGCCCGGCCATTGCGGATGTCATACATGCAATGGGCCGCGGTCAGCACCATATCCGGTGCGATCAGACTGGCCGTGCACATGGCTCTGCCACCAATGTTCAAGCGCCCCACGGCCTCCCATCCCGGCACGGACTGCACAGGCGCAGGCTGCCCGGCCGCGGCGGCTCCGGCGCTGAAACCGATGAATACGGAAGCTGCAATTCCCAGTAATCGTCTCATGACCCACTCCATTTTCCCACATCGCTATGGTCGGTGAGCCCTGAGGCTGGAATGCGGCTTGCTGCGGTGCCGCGCGGGCAGAAACATGGGCAGAATGAGACAGAATTAACAAAACCCTAACGCGGCGCCGTTCTGCCGGAGCCAAGGCACTGAAACCCCTTATTTACTTAACGGTTCTCCGCGATTTTCGAAAAAACCCCTTAAAAACAAGGGAAAATCCGCCGGGTTTCGTTAGGAGAAAAATTCAGGTTTCCCCCTATTTCCACGCGATTTCCGTCGCAGACGGTAACTTCACGGCCCGAATGCGGCGGAAATGAGCCTTAACAATTGCCTAAACGCCGTGGGAAAGGCCGCCCAATTGCTTAACCGCACGACACACCCAATGCGGGAATGCGGATCCAAGACCGCCGCAATGCCTGTGCTGCCGGCGGCTTGCAGCACCATGCTCGCTGCTGCTAGGCGGCCAGATCCGGTTGCGACCCCCAGCGCACAGGAAGGTGTCTGACGCTGTTTCCGACCGCCCTTCTGGCCTAGGCTACTGCGACGTGCCGGTGATACCGCTGATCCGGCATGAAAAAGCCCCGGCAGCGGCGCCGGGGCTTGTGTCTGTCTGCGCTAGTGGCACCGCCCCAAGGCTATTACTTCTGCGATACCCGCTGATGCACCTCTTGGGCGCTCTCCACCCGCTCTGAATAGCGGTCGGTCAGGTAATCCTTGCGACCCCGCACCAGCCAGGTGAATTTCACCAGCTCTTCCATCACATCCACCAGACGGCGGTAGAACGGACCCTCGGGCAGGCGCTCACCCTCCCCGAATTCCAGCCAGGCCTTGGGGATTGAGCTTTGGTTTGGAATGGTCAGCATCCGCATCCAGCGGCCCAGGATGCGCATCTGGTTGACCGCGTTAAAGCTTTGCGACCCGCCCGAGACCTGCATGACCGCCAGTGTCTTGCCCTGCGTGGTGCGGATCCCTCCCTGCAGCGACAGCGGCAGCCAGTCGATCTGCAGTTTCATGATACCGGTCATCGCGCCATGGCGTTCCGGGCTGGACCAGACCATGCCCTCGGACCAGACCGCCAGATCGCGCAGCTCTGCCACCTTGGGGTGCTCCGCCGCGCCCGCGTCATCCGGCAGCGGCAGGCCGGAAGGGTCGAAAATCCGCGTCTCGCAACCCAAGGCGCGCAGCACCCGTGCCGCTTCCTCTGCCGCCTTGCGGGAATAGCTCACCGCGCGCAGCGAACCGTACAGCAGCAGAATGCGCGGCGCATGGCGCGGATCATCCGGCGCCGCCAGCGCGTCCACGTCAATCGGATGCAGCTCACCTTCCGCAATGGCAGGCAGGCTGACCCCGTCACCGGTCTCAGGCACTGTCTTCCTCCAGGTGCAGCTTCATATCCAGCAGAACCTGCTGCAACAGCACCGTTTCCCTGAGCAGCCGCTTGGCCTCGTTCACGGTGATGATGCCGTCCTCCATCGCTTCCTGGTATTCGCTCATCAGCTGGGCGAACCGCTGGCTCAGCGCAATCACATCCGCATTCACGCCGCCGCTGCGTCCGGTCTCCGAGGCCGAGCCGTTACCGTTATAAGACAGGGTGATGTTCTTCAGCTCGGCCAGCGCCGAAGTCACATGCGGATAGGACGCAGCGCTTTCCAGCTTGGCCACCGCATCCACCGGCATGAACCGGTCCGTGTGCTCAGCATTGTCCGAGTAATAGCGCCCCAGCGTCGCCTTGGATTTCCCCGTGATCTGGCAGGCGGCTTCGATGCCCACATCCTTCACCAACGCCTCGGTGTGTTTTTTCAGATACGTCCCGATTTCAGCCATATACTTCCTACCTGGCTTGGCCGCCGCCCCATGGGGGAACGAACCGGTTAATTTCCCATTTCTGACTTGTAGAGGAATTGCGATACCTTATCCATCCCTCAGGTTTTCAGGGATTTAGCGAGTGGGACGATGCAATTTGCATCTGTTATCCAGTGCAATGCAGAACGGGTGAGTGACGTTTTGCGGTTTGGGCAATTGGTCTGCCCGGTACTTGGGCTCTCCGGGGCATTCAGCGTGGTTTTTACCGGGGTTTGTTCCCCCCGGCCATGCCGGCCCCGGTGAGCCTTCCCGCCACGCCCTTGCTGCTGCACCGCCAAACCCGCACGAATCCGGTTTTCCCTGCATGCCGGGACAGGTAAACCCCGGCCCCATGGCCAAGCTCTATTTCAACTACTCCACCATGAACGCGGGCAAATCGACGGTGCTTTTGCAAGCATCGCATAACTACCGTGAAAACCATATGGATACTTACCTGCTGACCGCCCGGCTGGATGACCGCGCCGGCGCCGGCAGAATCGCTTCGCGGATCGGAATCGGTGAAGCGGCAGATATGTTTTCCGCAGGCGATGACCTCTACGCCCGCATCGAACAGCGGCTGGCCCGCGGCCCGGTGGCAGCGATTTTTGTCGATGAAGCACAATTCCTCACGCCCGACCAGGTCTGGCAGCTGGCCCGCGTTGTCGATGACCTGAAGGTACCGGTGCTGGCATACGGGCTGCGGGTGGACTTCCAGGGCAACCTGTTCCCCGGCTCTGCCACCCTCTTGGCGCTGGCGGATGAGATGCGCGAGGTCCGCACCATCTGCCATTGCGGCAAAAAGGCCACGATGGTGGTACGCCAGGACAACCAGGGCCGGGTGCTGACCGAGGGCGACCAGGTGCAGATCGGAGGCAATGAGACCTATGTCTCGCTCTGCCGCCGCCACTGGCGCGAAGCGGCAGGCGATCTGCGCAGCACCAAAGCGGCGGAATAAGCCGCCCGGGACGATCCGGTGCAATCTGTGCTATACTCCTTCGGACCACTTCCAAAGGAGGCCGTCATGACATTGCGCGATCCGCTGGCCGGCAAGCTGCGCTTTCACCTGTCGATCATGATTGGCGCCTGCATCGCCGGTGCAGCCGTCATCACCGCATTTGTGCTGGGGTTCTACTCGGTCGAGGCAATTCTGATCTGCGCCGCCATCGGCGCCATCCTGGCCTGGCCCGCGGGCACCTGGGCCACCCGCAAGATCAAGCGCGAAGATCCCGCCTGGGACCACCGCCACGACAAGCCCAAGGACGCCTGAGCCTCTCAAGGCTCAGGCAGATAGGCAGACAGGGGTCAGACCCGGTTGGGCAGCGCCGCGCCCGCAAGGTACGCGGCGACATTGTCCAGCGCCATATGGCCCATGTTGCTGCGCACTTCCTCAGTGGCAGTGCCCAGATGCGGCAGCAGGGTGGCGTTGTCCAGATCGATCAGCGCCTGCGGCACATTCGGCTCGAACTCATAGACATCCAGACCCGCGCCGCCGATGCGGTTGTTCTGCAGCGCATCGATCAGTGCGGCTTCCTCCACCACTTCGCCGCGGGCGATGTTGATCAGATGCGCATGGGCTTGCATTGCGTTCAGCACCCCGGCGTTGATCAGATGCGTGGTCTCAGGCCCGCCCGGCACTGCCACCACCAGAAAATCCACCTGCCCCGCCATCGCGATCAGGCTCTCCGCCCGGTCCGCCGGAAAGTCCAGTTCCTTGGAGGAGCGCGCCACGTACGACACATCCATACCGAAACCGAAATGGCAGCGCCGCGCAATTGCCTGGCCGATGCGGCCCATGCCGGCGATGCCGACGCGTTTTCCGGTGGCATGCAGCCCCAGCATCTGGGTCGGGTGCCAGCCCTGCCAATCGCCCTGGCGCAGCATCCGCTCGCCTTCCGAAGCGCGGCGTGCCGACATCAGGATCAGCGTCATGGCGATATCGGCGGTGGCATCGGTCACAGCCCCCGGCGTGTTGGTCACCTCGACACCTGCCGCCCGCGCGGCCTCGACATCGATGTGGTTGTAGCCGACGCCGAAATTGGCCAGCAGCTTGCAACGGGGCGTGCCCGCCTTGGCAAAGATCTCCGCCGTGAACCTGTCGCCCAGCGTCGGCACAACAATGTCGAACTCCGCCAGCGCGCGCAGCATCTCCGCCTCGCTCAGTACCGCGTTGGTCTCGCGGATTTCCAGATCAGCAAAGGCCTCCCGCGCCCGTGCCGTGACCGCTGCCGTCATCGGCCGCGCAATCCAGATTTTCATTTCAGTGCATCCTCCCGCCCAGCGGGACCTTTCCATCGGGACCCGCCAGGAATATCTCTCCGTTTTCATCCGGCAGGCCCAGAACCAGGATCTCTGACATGAACGTGCCAATCTGCCGCGGCGGGAAGTTTACGACGGCCAGAACCTGCTTGCCCACCAGCGTTTCCGGCATGTAATGCGCCGTAATCTGCGCTGAGCTCTTTTTTACGCCGATTTCAGCGCCGAAATCGACCCACAGCTTGATTGCCGGCTTGTGCGCTTCGGGAAACGGCTCCGCACGCACGATTTCGCCGACGCGGACGTCGACTTTCAGGAAGTCGTCAAAAGTAATCTCAGCCACGCGACAGCTCCTTGGACCGGTCCGCTGCCGCCGCCACGGCGCGTTTCAGCAGCGGCGGGAAGCCGTCCTGCTCATCCATCAGCACCTCAAGTGCAGCCTGGGTGGTGCCGTTGGGGCTGGTCACATTGATGCGCAGCTGGCTGGGGCTGTCCTCTGCCGCCTCTGCCAGCGCGCCGGCGCCCGCCACAGTGGCCTTGGCCAGTTGCATCGCCAGTTCCGCCGGCAGCCCCTGCGCCTCGCCCGCGGCGGCCAGCGTCTCGATCAGGTGGAACACATAGGCAGGGCCGGAGCCGCTGACGCCGGTGACGGCATCCATCTGGCCCTCATTCTGCAACCGCACGGTCTGCCCCACGGCTTGCAGCAGCCCCTCGGCGCGGTCGATATCCGCATCGCTGGTATGGGCATTGCCGATAATCGCGGTAATGCCTCGCCCGACAGCGGCCGGTGTGTTCGGCATCGCCCGCACAATCGGCGACTGCGCGCCCAGAACATCTTCGAATGTCGCGATTGAGGTGCCCGCTGCAACGGAAATGAACAGGGTGGAACCGTTGCCGTAGCTCTGCAGCGTCGGCAGCGCCGCGCCCATCATCTGCGGCTTCACCGCGATCAGCACGATCCCCGGCGCCGCGGGCAGCTCTGCGTTGATGTGAACGCCGGTGCCCTTCAGCCAGTCCGAGGGGTTCGGATCAACCACCCAGACCGAGGATGCGGGCAAACCGCCCTCCAGCCATCCGGCCAGCATCGCCGATCCCATCTTGCCGCAGCCCAGCAGCACCAGCCCGCGCGCGGAAATCTCTTGCATATCCATCTTAAGCCCCTCCCCTAAATCTCAGGTTCAGGGCAAGGTTTACGCCCGCCCGTAAGCCTCTGCAATGGCGACCTGCATTGCGTCTTTTGTACTGCGCTGCCCCCAGACCGCCAGCTGGATCGCCGGGTAATAGCGCTCGGCATTGGCGACGGCTGCGTTGATCATCGCATCAATCTGCTGCGGGCTGGCCATCTGACCTCCGGACAACATCAGCCCATAGCGGAACAGCATCAGCTGGTGGTCCGCCCAATAGGTGAATGAGCCCTCCCAGCACTGGTCGTTCATGCTGTTGATCAGCTCATAAAGCCGCGGCAGCTCCGCTTCCGGGGGTTCCATCTCAAAGCTGCACACCAGCCGCAGGCATTCCTCGTAGCCCGACCAGGCCAGCGTCAGCGAATAGGTGCGCCACTGCCCTTCCACCGACATGGCAATCTGGTCATCGCCAACCCGGTCAAAGTCCCAATCATGGTGCGACGCCAAATGCTCGACGATGTCGATGGGGTGGATGTCTTCTTCCAAGTGAAGCTCGGATAGTGCCATTATGCCACCTCTCTCTTTGCCTAGCTTACCGGGCACAGAGTCTCCCTATAGCTAGTTTATATTGCTACGGGCCGGGGACGCATCCCCGCTCCCATACAAGATATGGTGGGGCTGAATTGATGATCTGGCAACCATTATTTTGGGGATATCTGCAATAACTTGTGGATGAACTATCCACACCCCCCTAGATGCCGGCCCAGACATAGCATTTGCAACCCGGCACTTAAACCGCTTCCTGCACAGTCTCCGGCGGGATCAGCCACCAGCCGGAACCACCCCGCAGATCCCCAAAACCGCAAGGCCCGAACCGGTTTTCATCCTGACCCGAATACGCGGGTCATACCGGCGCTTCCGGCCCGCGGTGTTATATTAAGTATTTACAATGCGCATTTTACCCCTTACTGACTTCCATGCATCGCGCTTACCCATCAAGGAGCCGCCCCATGACACTGTCAGAAGCTTTTCTATGGCCTGGAACCAAAGTCTGTGAACGCCTGGGCGTCGACCCGGAGGGCGAAGCCGGCCTGATACGCTGGATGGTCAACACGCTTGTTTACCTGACCGTCAGCCTGATTGCCGTCTGGATCATTGCAGTCTGATCGCGCCGCGCGCGGCCCATCGTGAACACGCTCCCGAATTTCTGTATCCAAAATGACCGGGCCGCGGAAGGTGAAGCATCAAAGACAGCTTCACCCGCGGCCCGGTCGGCTGCTTACCGGAACGCAGGCCCATGCGCCCAAACGGTCAGCGACTGGCGCTCGCCGCGGGTGACCGGAGTCACCTGATGCAACAGAAAGCTGGGGAACACCGCGACGCTGCCCTGCGCCCGGCTGGCGGCCACCGAATGGGCACCCGGCATAATCTCCAGGTCACCGCCATCATAGGCGCCCGGCTTGCTCAGCTGCACCACCAGGGTCAGCTTGCGCTTGCCAGCCACCGGACCGTCGCCGATGTCTGAATGCCAGGTGAAATGACCGCCGTCGTGCGCCTTGTAACTGGCAGTCTGCGGGCTTTCGGCAAACTCACGGAGATCAAACCCGAACCTGTCCCGGTTGGCCCGGCGCACCAGCGAAATCAAGCGGTCCATCACCCAGCCCGTTCCAGGTACATCGTCCAGCCACACCAGGCTGGCCCGGCGCAGATTGTGATCGCGGATCTGCCCGACCAGCCGCGCCTCGCTCTCCGGCCTGTCCGTCACTTTCCTGGAAATCTCCGCACATTCCTGCGCGCTGAACGCACCCGGCACCGAATAAACAGACACCATGCCACCATCCTTTTGTTGCAGCAGAGGAAGCATGTACAGGACGGCAGGATCAGCGCTGCGCGGTTTTCGACCACGCGCGCGGAAAGCGACGCATTTCTGCCCGCCGCACTGCAGAGCAGCCATGCACCTGCACCATAGCACAAAAAAGCCCGCCGCAGCGCAACGCTGCAGCAGGCTTATCTGACAAGCAGGTCTGCCCGCTTACTTCTGCGCCGTCTCCAGCGCATCCAGCCGCGCCTTCAGCGCCTCGTTTTCCTCGCGGGCCTTCTGCGCCATCGCGCGCACCGCGTCGAATTCCTCGCGGGTGACGAAATCGCGGTCCGCCAGCCAGCGGTCGATCATGCTTTTCAGCGCGGTGTCCGCCTCGTCCTTGGCGCCCTGGGCCACGCCCATCGCATTGGTCATCAGCTGGGAAATATCGTCCAGGATCTTGTTGCGGGTCTGCATGCTCTTCTCCGTCTCGGGGCTGGCTCCTATATGGGGAAGCGGGCGCACGGCTGCAAGCCGTTGACTTCCCCCGAAGACCAGAGGCATTCAGACGCACATGCAGGCCATGATCCAATTCCCCGACCTTTCGCCCGAGATTTTCTCGATCTCCCTCGGCTCGTTCGAGTTCGCCCTGCGCTGGTATGCGCTCGCCTATATCACCGGGATCGTCATCGCCTGGCGGCTGGCCGTCACGGCCTTGCGCCGCCCCGCGCTGTGGCCCGCGCACCAGCCGCCGATGAAACCGCAACAGGTCGAGGATCTGCTGACCTGGATCATCCTCGGCGTGATCCTGGGCGGGCGGTTGGGCTTTGTGCTGTTCTACCAGCCCGCCTATTATATGGCGCATCCGGCTGAGATCCTGAAGATCTGGCAGGGCGGCATGGCCTTTCACGGCGGCCTCATCGGGGTGGTTCTGGCCACGCTGATCTATGCGGCGCGCCACAACATCCCCAAACTGCAGATCGCCGATCTGGTCGCCCACACCGTGGCACCGGGCCTGCTGCTGGGGCGGCTGGCGAATTTCATCAATGCCGAGCTTTGGGGCCGCCCGACCGACCTGCCCTGGGGCGTCGCCTTCCCCGGCCAGGCGGCGCAGGACTGCGGCCAGGCACTGGGCGAACTCTGCGCCCGCCACCCCTCGCAGCTGTACGAGGCACTGATGGAGGGGCTGATCCTCGGCGCCCTGTTGCTGTACCTGGCCTGGCGCCGCAATGCCTTCCACACGCCGGGCCGCCTTCTGGGTGTGTTCCTCGCGGGCTACGGCCTTGCCCGCTTCATTGTTGAATTCTTCCGCCAGCCCGATGCGCAGTTTGTCTCTCCCGGCAATCCGCTGGGGCTGGCCTGGCACATGGGCGGCTTCGGCCTCACCCAGGGCCAGGCGCTGTCGCTGCCGATGATCGCCATCGGCCTCTATTTCCTGCTGCGGGCCCGCCGTACCGCCCGGAGCACGGCATGAGCCTGGCAGATCACCTCGCCGCCCGCATCCAGGCGGATGGCCCGATGTCTGTTGCCGCCTACATGGCCGACTGCCTGCTGCACCCGCAGTATGGCTATTACACCACCCGCGATCCGCTGGGCGCCAAGGGCGATTTCATCACCGCGCCGGAAATCAGCCAGATGTTCGGCGAGCTGATCGGCCTCGCCCTGGCCCAATGCTGGCTCGATCAAGGCGCCCCGGCCCCTTTCACGCTTGCCGAACTGGGGCCGGGGCGCGGCACCCTGATGGCGGACCTCTTGCGCGCCACCCGCGGCGTGCCCGGCTTTCACGCGGCGATGCAGCTATGCCTGGTCGAGGCGTCCCCCGAACTGCGCAAGAGCCAAGCCAAGACGCTGGAGGCATACGCCCCCGAGTGGCTGGACCATGCGGACGCCCTGCCGGACCAGCCGCTGTTCCTGGTGGCAAATGAGTTTTTCGACGCCCTGCCCATCCGCCAGTTCATCCGCAGCGGCGATCACTGGAGCGAAAAGCGCATCGGCCTGACAGACGGCGCGCTCGCCTTCGGCCTCAGCCCCGCAGCACCGCAGCCCGCCCTGGATCACCGGCTGCAGGACACGCAGGAGGGCGATCTGGTCGAGATTTGCGACGCCGCCGCCCCCGCCACCCAGGCCATCGCAGCCCGAATCGCCACCCATGGCGGCGCGGCGCTGATCGCGGATTACGGCGACTGGCGCGCCCTTGGCGATACGCTGCAAGCCTTGCGCGCGCATGAACCCGCCGATCCGCTGCAGGCCCCCGGCGAGGCCGACCTGACCGCCCATGTGGATTTCGAAGCGCTGGCAATGGCAGCAAAATCCAAGGGTTGCGCCTATACCCGCCTCACCCCGCAAGGGGTGTTTCTAGAGCGCCTCGGTATCACCGATCGCGCCCGCGCCCTGGCCGCACCGCTGCAGGGAGACCGCCTGAAAACCCTGATCGCTGCACATCGGCGGTTGACGCACCCGGAGGAAATGGGAAACCTGTTCAAGATTCTTGGCCTCTACCCTTCCCAGGCCGCCCCTCCGCCAGGATTGAACCCATGACGCTTGAAATTCTCACGTCCGATCTGCTTGGCCCGGTGCGGCATGGCTTCTTCACCCGCAGGGGCGGCGCTTCGTCAGGCATCTACCACGGTCTGAACTGCGGCCTGGGCTCCACCGATCAGCGCGAGGCGGTGCAGATCAACCGCGCCCGCGTGGCCGCTGCAATGGATGTCCCCGCCGAGAACCTGAGTGCCGTGCATCAGGTTCACAGCGCCGATGTGCTGGCGGTCACAGAGCCCTCGCAGGAACGCCCCCGCGCCGATGCCATGGTCACCAATGTGCCGGGGCTGGCGCTGTCCATCCTGACCGCTGACTGTCAGCCGGTGCTGTTTTGCGACCCTGAGGCAGGCGTCATCGGCGCCGCCCATGCGGGCTGGCGCGGCACCCTGGACGGGGTGCTGGAGGCAACTCTCGAAGCCATGGAGGGGCTGGGCGCCCGGCGCGAAAACACCACCGCCGTGATCGGCCCGTCGATCTCGCAACGCGCCTATGAGGTCGGTCCGGAATTTTTTGAAGACTTCGTGATGCAGGACGACGGCTATGCCCGGTTCTTTGCCAATGGCGAAGGCGGGCGCTACCTGTTCGACCTGCCGGGCCTCGGCCTGCACAAGCTGCGCCAGGCGGGCGCCGGCGTGGCGGAATGGACCCGCCACTGCACCTATTCCGATCCGGAGAAGTTCTATTCCTACCGCCGCGCAACCCACGCCAAAGAGGCCGACTACGGCCGCCTGATCTCCTGCATCCGGCTTTAACCGCCCGTTAACCCAGGCAAATGTGGCGAATTTTATTAAATTCCGCCGCATTCGCCGTCTGGCGCTGCGTCAAGCTCATCCTCCGAAGAGTATTTTTAAAATTACAACAATCACTTAACAGGATACCGGGCGGAGAATCCCATGCCGTTCACCGCGGCGGTGCCAGAGCAAAATTGCCCTCAACCGGTCATATTCGCGGCGCAAATGTTACCCATAAACAGGTCAGAACAACACAAACAGCAGCGGCCCCGCATCAAAGCCGGCTGCCGGGCGAAGGACAGACCACCATGAAGATGAACAAGCGTTTCATTGCCTCCATCATCCGCTCCGCCAAGAGCGAGACCGTGACCCTGCCTTGGGCAACTGCGCGCCGCCGCACCGGACAAGCACGCAGCCAGACCGCGAAGCAGAAACTGGGTTAACGCCGGGGACGGGTGTCCTGCCGGCAGCGTCCCCTGGCGCACGCGCGCCAGCCCGGCCAGCCGCCGTCAGGGCACCCAACCGGTCTAAGCAAACTCCAGCGTCCGCTTGACACTTCCTTAGCCGAATCGTCTTACGTCCGTCCCGGCCTGCCGCCGGGCCCCGCCCGCAGCGGCATCAGGGCCGGCCGGATGTTAACCAGTTTGCTTCAGATTTTTTGACAATTCGAATTAAATCCCGCCATTTAGAGCGCATACATAACGTTCAAGCACGTCTGTGTTGCCGGTGGGGGCCGATGCAACGGGCAGTTTGAAAGGAAAGGTGGCTGTTATGACCATCGCCCACTCGCTGCAGAAGGCTGCAGCCAACGCCATTGAAGCCAATGCGTTCCTGCAGGATCCGGCGGCGCTGCGCAGTGCAACAAAGCCGCAATTGCGGCGCTATGAGGTCAGCAGCCTCTTGCCCAGCGGTGCGATTGCCGAAACCCGCCACATTGCGCCTGCCCTGCCGCTGTTCGAAGATGCATTTTGCGCATTTTCCCGCGGCTCATTGGTGGAAACTGCCAGCGGCCCGGTTGCCGTCGAAGACCTGCTGCCGGGCGATGACATCCTGGTCAGCGGCGGCAGCCAGCCGCTTGTCTGGATCGGCCACACCAGCATTCTGCCCGCACGCCCCGGCAGCCGCGGCCGCAGCCATCGCCTGACCAGTTTCATGGCCGACAGCCTGGGTCTTCAAAAACCGGCCTCCAGCCTTGTTGCCGGGCCCGCAGCACGGCTGCTGCGCACCCCGCCGCATCTGCAGAGTCCGGACAGCGGACAGTTGCTGACCCCGGTTGCAGAATTCCAGGATGGTATGAGCATCTTTGAAACCGCCCCGCCGACGCCGGTGGACATGTACCACCTCTGCCTGCCGCGTCACGCAGCGATCACCATTGGAGGGCTGGAATTTGAAACCTACCATCCGGGTCCCGACGCGCTGAAACTGGCCAGCTATGCGATCAAGACATTGTTCCTGAACATGTTTGCCCATGCCAACAGCATTCATGACTTTGGCCCGCTGGCTTACTCCAGGGCCGCCAGCAGCAGGTCCAGCCCGGCCATTCTGTAAGCTGAAGGGGCACCCAGCCCCGCACATACAACAATGCCGGGCACGCCATTGCCCGGCATTTACATGTCAGGCTATTGCGTGCTTGCGCCCTATGCCTCGCGCGCCAGCCGCTCTTCGAGAACTTCGAATGGCACGCCCGGCTCATCCTTGGCGCCGCGGATCACCAGAGAGGTCTTGACGCTGGCCACATTCGGCGTGGTCAGCAGATCGCCGGTCAGGAAGCTTTGAAATGTGCTCAGATCGGGGGAAACGCATTTCAGAATGAAATCCACTTCGCCGTTCAGCATGTGGCACTCGCGCACCAAGGGCCAGCTGCGGCATTTCTCTTCAAAGGCGCTCAGCTCCACCTCGGCCTGGCTTTCCAGCCCCACCATGGCAAAAACCTGCACCTCAAACCCCAACTCGCGCGAGTTTACATCCGCATGATAGCCATGGATCAGCCCGGCCTCCTCCAATGCGCGCACCCGGCGCAGACAGGGCGGCGCCGAAATGCCGACCCGCTTGGCCAGTTCCACATTGGTCATCCGCCCATCGGCCTGAAGCTCCGACAAAATCTTGCGATCAATCGGATCAAGGCGGGTTGTGACCATGTTCAAAGCTCCTGTGGAATTTGCGTTTCTTATAGCACCGCCGCAGGGCTGCGCAATAATGTTTCATTGCCGCGCAATATTCTTTGCGCTCCAAAGGCGCAAGCCGCAATGCGCGTATCCCTGGCGGATTTGCATCCTGCCGCATGCAAAGCCTTGGGGGTTTAAGCCTGCTGGTCCTGCCGCTATATGCAGTGCCTGACGGCGGCACGCCCGCCAGGCTGCATTACGTGGGGAACACACATGAGCGAGACGCGCCACACCAAGGTTCTGATCATCGGCTCCGGGCCTGCAGGCTACACCGCCGGGGTCTATGCCGCCCGTGCCATGCTGGAACCTGTCCTGGTTCAGGGCATTGAGCCCGGCGGCCAGCTGACCACCACCACTGAGGTCGAGAATTACCCCGGCTTCACCGAGGTCCAGGGGCCCGATCTGATGATCAAGATGCAGGAGCACGCCCAGGCCATGGGCTGCGAGGTCATCGGCGACTACATCACCTCGCTCGACACCTCCGCCCGCCCCTTTGTGGCCAAGGCCGACAGCGGCATCACCTACACCGCTGATGCGGTGATCCTGGCGACAGGCGCCCGCGCCAAATGGCTGGGCCTTGAATCGGAAGAAAAGTTCAAGGGCTTCGGCGTCTCCGCCTGCGCCACCTGCGACGGTTTCTTCTACCGCGGCCAGGAGATCGTGGTGATCGGCGGCGGCAACACCGCCGTGGAAGAGGCACTGTTCCTCACCAACTTCGCCTCCAAGGTGACCCTGGTCCACCGCCGGGACGAGCTGCGCGCCGAGAAGATCCTGATCGACCGCCTGATGAAGAACGACAAGATCGAACCGCTGTGGTTCCACACCCTGGAAGAGGTCGTCGGCACCGAGAACCCGCTGGGGGTTGAGGGCATCGTGGTCAAGAACGTGCAGACCGGCGAGCTGAAGGAAATTCCCTGCAAGGGCGTCTTTGTTGCCATCGGCCACGCCCCTGCCAACGAACTGGTCAAAGACGTGCTGGAGCTGCACAACGGCGGCTATGTCCAAGTCAAGCCCGGCTCGACCGAAACCTCGATCCCCGGCATCTACGCGGCCGGCGACCTGACCGACCATAAGTACCGCCAGGCGGTCACCTCGGCAGGCATGGGCTGCATGGCGGCACTCGACGCCGAACGTTTCCTGGCAGAGCAGGACTGACCCCGGATGCCGCATGATTTCGAAACCCAGCAGGCCGGAACCGTTGCGGCATTCAACGATCTGCAGGCCGAACACGGCCTGCCCGAGGCGGCGGACGTTGATTATTTCTTCGTCCCCGCCCGCGACAGTGCGGACTGGCAGCCCCTGGCCGAAGAGTTGAGCCGCGAGGGCTACAGCTGCCGCTGGGTCAGCGCAGAGGACACCGAAGACGGCGCCCCCTATCTGATCGCCACCCTGCCGGAGCAGATCATTTCCGCCACCGGCATCTGGATCGGTGAAGAAGTCGCCACCCGCGCCGCCCTCTCCCGCGGGTTTGCACCGGACGGCTGGGGGCTGGAGGGCTGAGCCCGCCCTCACCATGCCTCTCCTTGTCCGGACCCGTCCGGCGGATCCTGTTTCAGACCCGGGCAGATCAGCCCCCGGCCCCGGCCCGCGCGCCCAAGGGGCACGCCTGCATAAACACCTGCGCTGGTTCGCCGCAGGACGCAAAAACTCCGCCAAGTTACTGAAATATTTCACTTAACCGGCCTTACACACTTACCGAAGCGCACCCAAACGGGTGTACAACAAAATCATCCGCCTTTCTGCGGCGCCTTAACCCGGTATTAGAAAAAAGCACCGCAAAACCCTCGCGTAAGCGACTGCATATCAGATCGTTCTGCCGGGGGGCCGAAATGGCGATACGAACTTTAAGCGCGTTCAATGCGGACGCTTTTACCGTCGATGACGGCTCACCCCATATGACTGCAGGCAGTTCGATCATCAACAATTCGGACACCCCGGCCGGCACGGTTTTCACCCATGACTCCAGCTACGCCATCGAACGCATCACCCTGGATGACACCGCAGGCGATGCTGATACGATAGAGGATGACCAGTCAGGCGGCCATACCATCGTCGATGGCGGTTCCATGGTGGCCAGCGGCACCCCGGTCGAGGCCGAATCGCACCACTACGTGCAAGAGCTTGATGCCGGCGGCAATCCCTTCGGCCCGGTCATCACCATCACCGTGTTTTCCCGGAACGGCGTTACGCAGGATGTCTGGGGCTTTTCCTCCGATACCCCGCTGAAGGAGGGCGCGCGGTACCAGAAAACCTCCGGCAGCAATACCGGCACCTCCAAATACGACAGCTTTGTGCCCTGTTTCGTGACCGGCACCGACATCTGCACCGACCAGGGCCTGCGCCCGGTGGAGCGGTTGCGCCCCGGCGACCGGGTGCTGACCCGCGACAACGGCTTTCAGCCCGTTCTCTGGGTTGGCATCCGCCAGATCGGCGCTGACTGGATGCAGGCCTGCCCGCATCTGCAGCCGGTGCGGGTTGCGGCCAGCGCCTTTGGTCCCGGCCAGCCGTCCCAGGACCTCTGGGTCTCGCCGCAACACCGGCTGCTGCTGAAAGGCGCCGCCTGCCAGATGCTGTTTGAAGAGCCGGAGGTGTTCTCTGCCGCCGCCCACCTGCAGGCGCATCCCGGTGTTGCCCGGCAGGCGGTTGCCCGGACCACCTATGTGCACCTGTTGTTCGAGCGCCATCAGGCGGTGTTCTCGAACGGTCTGTGGACCGAAAGCTTCCAGCCCGGCGGCCAGCTCCTGGACGGCGGCGCCGCCGCCACCCGGCAGGAGATCCTGGAGCTGTTCCCCGATCTTGCGCAGGCCGGCGGCAGCGGCTACCCCGCCGCCCGCAGAGTTTTGAAACAAAAGGAAAGCCGCCTGCTGGCTGACAGCCCCCTGGTGTAAAACCATGCCGCCTTGACCGCTGCGCCCGCCCGCCGCAGTCTGCACCCCGGAAACCGCGAAACAGGAGGACCGGAGTGGCAAGCGCACTCTGGCAGGGCAATTGGATCAGCCGCACCCGGATCATCACCGGGCTGGTGCTGTTCACCTATGCCTTCTTCCATTTCATAAATATCGGCCTGGGGCTTTTGTCGCCCGAATGGATGGAGGAATTCCAGGACGCCCGCCAGGTGATTACCCGCAGCCTGCTTGGCAGCCTGATCCTCTATGCCTCGCTGATCCTGCACGCCGGCCTTGCCCTGTGGAACCTGGCCCGCCGCCGCAACCTCAGGATGCGCTTTGGCGAAGGGGTGCAAACCCTGCTTGGCCTGCTGATCCCGCTGCAGCTGCTCAGCCATCTGGTATTCACCCGCTATTCGCACGAAATCTACGGCGTCAATGACGAGATGGCCTACGAGCTGGTGCTGATGTGGGCCTCGCCCGAGGTCTGGCAGCAAAGCGCGCTGCTGCTGGCGGTGTGGATCCACGGCTGTATGGGCCTGCATTACTGGCTGCGCCTGACCCGCTGGTGGCGGGTGCTGATTCCCTGGATGGCCGGGCTGGCGGTCTTTGTCCCTGGCTTTGCCCTGGCCGGTGTATTGACCGAGGGCCGCCGCATCTACGATCTGTTTGCCGAAGGCAGCCAGCGGGCCGAACTGATGGCGGATTTCAACTGGCCCAGCCGCGAGGGTTTCGCCGAACTGTTCCAAACCGACAGCCGCTGGTTTACCGCCTTCCTCATCCTCCTGGGGCTGACTGCAGCGGCCCATCTGCTGGCCCGGCTGCTGCGCCGCCGCCGGGCGGTGCAGATCCGCTATGCCTTTGGTCCCGAAATCCGTGCCGAGCGCGGCATGACCCTGCTGCAGATGTCCCAGGCCAACGGCGTCCAGCATACCTCGCTCTGCGGCGGCAAGGGGCGCTGCACCACCTGCCGGGTGGTGGTGGACGAAGGCGGTGATCACCTGCCTGCGCCTGCCCCGCCCGAAGCCCGCAGCCTGGAACGGGTCAAAGCCCCCGCAAATATGCGGCTGGCCTGCCAGATCCGCCCGCAAGCGCCGCTGACCGTCACCCGCATGTTCCGCCCCGACGGGCAAAAGGGCCGCGCCCATGCCAGCCAAGGCAGCGAACAGCAGCTCGCCATCCTGTTTCTCGACATGCGCGGCTTTACCGCCCGCACCGCCGGCCAGCTGCCCTATGACGTGGTGTTCCTGCTGAACCGCTTCTTTGACGCCATCGTGCCCGCTGTCACCGGCGCGGGCGGCACCGTCGACAAATACCTCGGCGACGGCCTGCTCGCCTTGTTCGAGGCCCGCTCTCCCGCCCGCTCGGCCCAGGCGGCCTTGGACGCGGCAACCGCCATCGGCAGCGCATTGCAGGACTTCAACGCCCAGCTTGCCGCCGACGGCGAACCGGAGATCCGCATCGGTATCGGCATCCACCTGGGCGACCTGGTTCTGGGCGAAATCGGCAGCGCCGGCCATGCTCCGCGCACCATCATCGGCGGCAGCGTCAACACTGCCAGCCGGCTGGAGGCCAAGACCAAGGAACTGGGCGTCGAGCTGCTGATTTCGGCCCGCGCGCTGGACGCTGCGGGATACGAGACCGGCCATCTGGCGCTGGAAACCTTTCAACTGCGCGGCGTTGCCGAACCGGTCAAGGCGCTGCCTGTTGCCTTTGCCGCCGCCCTGCCGCGGACCCTTGCCGCAGAACAGCGTTAAGCCGGCCCGCTGCTGCGCAGAACGCTTGTTTCCCACCCTCTGCCCAGCCGGTGCCAGCCGCCCGGTTCAGCCCGCCAAAAGCGGATAACCTGCCGCCCCGCCTGCCCCGTTGCAGCAAAACAACGCGGCAGAAAATCGCAAACCCTCCCTGATTTGCACTTTGCTTTGCAGTCAAATCATGCAATGCGTTCACGTGTGAACACACTTTAAGCTGTTGAGCCGTGACCGAAACCCTGACCACATCCACCCCGGACGAGGAAGATCTGCTCTTCCGGCTCCTGCGCCAGCTAGATGCGGCGCCGGATGCATCGCAGCGGGCAACGGCGGCGGCGCTGGGGATTTCGCTGGGGCGGCTCAATACGCAGCTGCGTCAGGCTGCGGAGACCGGCCTGATCACCATCAGCAACCGTCCCGGCCCCGACAAGCGGCAGCGGTTTGCCTATTCGCTGACCACCCGGGGTGCCGTGGAAAAAATGCGGCTCACCGATCAATTCCTCGCCCGCAAGCTCGCAGAATACAACGCGCTGCACGCGGAACTCACAGGCACGGCAAGCGGCCTGCCCCCTCTCAAACACAGGACTCATCCTATGCAAAGCAACCTGGCTCCCATCCCAGAGCTCTATGTTTCCTACGAAAGCGCACAAAAACTGAAGGTCGAAGCAGCAGGCCTGACCAGCTGGGACCTGTCCCCGCGCCAGATCTGCGACCTGGAACTGTTGATGAACGGCGGCTTCAACCCGCTCAAAGGCTTCCTGTCGGAAGACGACTATAACGGTGTTGTCGAAAACATGCGCCTGGCCGACGGCTCCCTGTGGCCGATGCCTGTCACTCTGGATGTGTCCGAAGATTTTGCCGGCAGCATCGAAATCGGCCAGGACATTGCCCTGCGCGACCAGGAAGGCGTGATCCTGGGCACCATGACCGTCACCGACCGCTGGGAGCCGAACAAATCGCGCGAAGCGGAAAAGGTATTCGGCGCCGATGACGACGCCCACCCGGCGGTGAACTACCTGCACAACCAGGCCGGCAAGATCTACCTCGGCGGCCCCGTCACCGGCATTCAGCAGCCTGTCCACTATGACTTCCGCGGCCGCCGCGACACCCCGAACGAGCTGCGCGCCTACTTCCGCAAAGTCGGCTGGCGCAAGGTGGTTGCGTTCCAGACCCGCAACCCGCTGCACCGCGCCCACCAGGAACTGACCTTCCGCGCCGCCAAGGAGGCCCAGGCCAACCTGCTGATCCACCCGGTGGTCGGCATGACCAAACCGGGCGACGTCGACCACTTCACCCGCGTGCGCTGCTACGAGGCGGTGCTGGACAAATACCCGGCTGCCACCACCTCGATGTCGCTCTTGAACCTGGCGATGCGCATGGCCGGCCCGCGCGAAGCTGTCTGGCACGGCCTGATCCGCGCCAACCACGGCTGCACCCATTTCATCGTTGGCCGCGACCACGCAGGCCCCGGCAAAAACTCGGCTGGCGAAGACTTCTACGGCCCCTACGATGCCCAGGAGCTTTACCGTGCCAACCAGTCCGAAATCGGCTGCGAAATGGTTGATTTCAAACACATGGTCTATGTGCAGGAACGCGCCCAGTACGAGCCGAACGACGAAATCGCCGACCGCGACAACGTCACCATCCTCAACATCTCCGGCACCGAACTGCGCCGCCGCCTGGCCGAAGGCCTGGAAATCCCCGAGTGGTTCTCCTTCCCCGAAGTGGTCAAGGAACTGCGCCGCACCAAGCCGCCGCGCTCCAAGCAGGGCTTCACGGTGTTCTTCACCGGCTTCTCCGGCTCCGGCAAATCCACCATTGCCAACGCTCTGATGGTCAAGCTGATGGAAATGGGCGGCCGTCCGGTCACCCTGCTGGATGGCGACATCGTGCGGAAAAATCTCAGCTCTGAGCTGGGCTTCTCCAAAGAGCACCGCGACCTCAACATCCGCCGCATCGGCTATGTGGCGTCTGAGATCACCAAGAACGGCGGCATCGCCATCTGCGCCCCGATCGCGCCTTATGCCACCACCCGCCGCGCTGTGCGCGAAGACGTCGAAGCCTTCGGCGCCTTTGTCGAAGTGCATGTTGCCACCACGATCGAGGAGTGCGAACGCCGCGACCGCAAGGGCCTGTACAAGCTGGCCCGTGAAGGCAAGATCAAGGAATTCACCGGCATTTCCGACCCCTACGACGTTCCGGCCAACCCGGAGCTGTCCGTCGAGACTGAAAACGTCGACGTCGACAACTGCGCCCACCAGGTGCTCTTGAAGCTGGAAAGCATGGGTCTGATCTCCGGCTGATCCGGACAGCAGTGTGAAACAAGAAAGCGGCCCGCCATCCGGCGGGCCGCTTCCGTTTCCCGGCACGGGAAACGGTACGGAAAACACGTGTTTTCCGTACCGGAATTATCGCATAATTCCGGCACCCGCTTTCAGGCCCTAGTGGAAGGGCTGCCCCAGTGGCACAGCCTTGGCATCGGACGGAGCCCATACCACTGGCGCCAGAACATCCGCGCCGCTACCGGCCCGCAGAGTGCACCCGCCTTTCCAATCCCCGGTCATCCACAGGGCAGCAGGTTCCGCAACTTCAGAACGGTATGCCAGTTCATGCACCGACAGGCTCAGCTGCGACGCATCATGCTGCGCGGTCACGCGCAACTGCGCGCCGGCCTCCGCAAACACCGGCTGATCCAGCAGAAACGCCGTCCGCCCCCAATGGCCGCCGGACCGCAGATCATTTGTCACCAGAATGCCGGGGGCCAGTTCCATCTCAAAACTGACAAAGACCGCGTGAATGGTGCCGGCGCCGGTACAGACAAGATCCTTGGTTGCCCGCGCCGGGTTAATGTCCGGCCGGGTGAAATCAAATTGGAACAGCTCCGCCGCCGCCCCCAATGGCCGCAGCGCACAGGTTTCCAGGTCATTCGGCGTCAGCTGGGCCACGCGCGCAAAGGGGTGAAAGGCGCTCAGATCGAACCCTTCCGCCTCCTGCGGCCGCCAAAGGCCCAGCAGATCACCGCTTTCCACCGGTTGCGCCTTCAGTGTTCCCCGTTCAGGCACCGCCCGCGCCTCCGGTTTGGCCAGCGCGCCCATCGCATGGGTCAATGTCGCCAGCGCCCCCTCGCCGAGCAACACAGTATCGACGATCTCTGAAATCACCACATCCGCCTGCTCCGGAATGTCCTCGCCGACAACAATATCGTGGGACCATTTCGGAATGACCGTAATACGGTCGCTCAGACCGTTCTGGGCGATGACACGGGTTGCGGCCTGGGCAATCAGCGGCTGCTGCTCGCAGGTGTAGACATGTTTTGCGCCGGCCCGCGCCGCCAGCATCGCCGTCAAACCCGCACCGCAGCCGATATCCAGCACCACGTCGCCCGGCCGCACTTTGGCCGCGATGGCCTTGGCGTAGGCGCGGTTGCGGGCCTTGTCCGCAAGCATCGGGAAATGCCAGCGGGGCACAAACGCCTGATGCAGCCGCTCCTGCAGAACCTGCGCTTCATGGTGGCAGGGGTCTGCCGCCAGCGCGTCCGACAGGATCTGCGAGGTCCGGATGCCGCCATCGCCCAGCGATTCGGATTTTGCCAGCTGGACCAGCTTTTCTGCGTCTTTCGTGTCCGGGTACCGGTGCATTTGAGGCAGTTGGGGTGTTTGATTTTGAAGCAATTCTTACTTTCCCTATTTTGAGGCAAATGCGGTTTTTGAGACTATCCGCCATGCGCCTCTAAAATTCGGTAAAGGAAAAGCGCGGGCCGCCGCCTTGGACAAAAGCAGCCCCGCACCCTCTGCGTTCAAAATACCTCAAGGCGCGCAGCACGATCTGCCTGTAGGCTGCAGCAGATCCCCTGAAGTTATGCGCTGTCCGGCAGGTCCACCGTGCCGCGCATCAGCACAAAACCTTCACCTGCCACCTGCACGCCCTCAATCGCGTCGGCCCGGCCAACCCGCGACACCCGCGCCTGGCCGGGACGGCCCAGCCCGTGGCCCTGCTCAGCCGCAAACTCTGCCTTCTCGATCAGCCCGTGACGCCAAAGGTACGACGCCATGGCGCCGGTTGCGGACCCGGTGAACGGATCCTCCGGCGGACTGGGCGGCGCCATCAGCAAGCGCGAAAACGTATCGCCCGCCTCGGTTGCGCCCTCCAGCGTGACCAGAAACGGCTCCATCATGTCGATGCCGTCCGCGCCCAGCGACCGGCCCAGCGCTGCCAGCGCCTCCAGGTTCAGCTCTGCCGCCTCCAGCGCCGCGCGGTCACGCAGCACGGTGATGCAGAACGGCAGCCCGGTCGAAACCTTTTGCGGGCGGCCCACGATCGCCTCCACCGGCAGCGACACTGCCGCCGCCACCAGCGCAGGATCGGC
Organism: Leisingera sp. F5; assembly: GCF_001593695.1. Classification (NCBI taxonomy): domain Bacteria; kingdom Pseudomonadati; phylum Pseudomonadota; class Alphaproteobacteria; order Rhodobacterales; family Roseobacteraceae; genus Leisingera; species Leisingera sp. F5. Next base: position 44,742 of record NZ_LUKH01000021.1, read on the forward strand.
AAAGGGACCGAATTCCGGCGCCACCTGAGTCATCGAAAACAGATCGCCTTCCAGCGTCACCGGCACGATCCCAGCCCCGGTTTCCAGCGTGATGCTGCCCCCGGCGATCAGCCCCCTGTCCCGCATTGCCGCCACCGTGGCAATGGTCGGATGGCCGGCAAAGGGGATCTCGCGGCTGGCCAGGAAATAGCGCACCTTCACATCTGCCACGTCAGACGGGCCGGTAAACGTGCATTCCACTAGCGATGTCTCCCGCACGTATGCGGTGCAGACCGCCTCCGGCAGATGCGCCGCCTCATGCACCACCGCGCAGCCATTGCCGCCAAAAGCGCGGCCCGAGAATGCATCTACCCAGTCAAAGTTGAAATCTGCCATCACGCGTTCCTCCGCCGCATTTGTGCTATATAGGCCCTTGCGGCCCCCGGTGTCTTGCGCAATTCTATAACCTGCGCTTCGAATGCGCCCAAGCCGGTGCCGAATGCCTCATGAAACGCCTGATCCCAGCTCTTGCCGGTGCTGAGCTGCCGCCAGAACCCGAACAGAGCATCCTCGCCATGTATACGGGTCAGAATATGCACTGCAAAATGCGAAAAGTCATAATCGCCCTCGGTGCGGACCGTCCTGGGCGCCCGCATCGCGTTCAGGCTTTGCTTCGACTCCAGGGAGGCATCCCGCAGCTCGGACAGGCCCGGCGCGCGCAGGCGCAAGGCCTTCTTTCCAAACCGCGCCGCAACCAGTTCGGCGCTGCCCTCCACCAACCAGGACGGCCCCATCCGGCGCCGCACAGCCGCCCCGTTGAACCCTTCTGCACGGGCACCGCCCAGCTCCGCCTGAACCAGATGCATATATTCATGCGCCATCATTGCCCCCAGCCATTTGCGCGAGCGCTTAAGCCAGGCATTGTCCGCCTGATGCGGATTGTCCCAGCAGATATACATGAATTTCAGATAGGCAGCCCCCGCGACGCCAAAGGGTTTGTTGCAATGGCTGGCAATGGCGGCGTCCGGGTTGAACCGGGCCGTGGACATCCGGCTGAGCAGGCGGCGCACATAAGTTTGAACCGTCTTGGTGTTGCCCGCAGCCGCGATGCCGATATTACCGGCCAGAACGATCCCGTATTCCTTTTCCATGAACCGCAGGGTTCGCGCATACGCCTGCCGGACGCCTTTTTCCGCGTTGGGCGTATCCGCCAGAATCTGGACCGGGGCCGCCGACGGCAAGTGTTTTTCCAAACCGGATTTCAACGCCGGCAGCTCCCGGCACCAATGGATCGCGGTTTTCTGCGTCAGCGCGGGCAGGTTTGCCAGGTGTCCGGCCTTTGCCGCTGCCGGGCTCTGCCGCATCGACGTCCAGGCGCGCAGTGTTGCCTGCGACAGCGCGCCGTTTTCCGGGCCGGGGTTAAATCCCAGCCCCGCCAGCTGCCCCTGCACGCATTTGACAAAGGGATCGGCGGCAGCCGGGGCAGCCAGCAGGGCAAACCCCAAAGCGGCTGCGATCGGGCGGATTGTACGGAACATCAAATGCGCCTTCCTTGATCCTGGTGTCTTCAAAACAATTCAGGCCCCCAAATGGGAGCCTGCTGTTGGGAAAATCAAGCGCTTTCCGGCGGATGCGCCCCGGTTACCCGGGGGTCAATGCACCGAAACCGGTGTCATGTCGTTCTGCCGTGCCAGCACATAGGCCAGACGCCGGTCGGCCACCAGCGCCAGCTGGCCGCCCTCGGCGTCATGCACCGCATAAAGCTGCGCGTGGCCGCCCGCGTTTTCCTGCACATCCTTGGGAAGATCCGCAACCGCAACCGCCTTTACATAGACGGTCCGGTCTGCGCCCTGGCTGAAATCAAACGGTGTATGCATTGCTCTTACCCCTTTTTGATACTGATTGTCTGAACCACGGTTTCGGGCCGGGCACGGGTCAGATCCACATGCAGCAGCCCGTTTTCGATCACCGCCTCGCCCACTTCGACGCCATCGGCCAGCACAAACATGCGCTGGAACTGGCGCGCCGCGATGCCGCGGTGCAGGAACACCCGCCCCTCGCTGTCGTCGCGCTGGCGGCCGCGGATCACCAGCTGGCGGTCCTCGACGGTGATCGCCAGGTCTTCTTCAGCAAAACCGGCCACGGCCAGGGTGATGCGGTAGGAATGATCGGAAGTCTGTTCGATATTATAGGGAGGATAGCCCTCGTTGCCCGACTTGGCCGAGCGTTCCAGCAGGCGTTCCAGCTGCTCAAACCCCAGCATATGCGGGTAAGAGCCCAAGGTTAGTTTCGACACGGTGTTCGTCCTTTATGCCAAAGCGACGGATGCGCACGGCCCCGTATCCGGCGGCCGCTTCCAGAAGAATATGGGAAGTTCCTGCTGGTTTCACAAGAGCATGTGCCCATAGGTCTAGCGGAAAAGCGGTTAAGGAAGTATCTTCAGCCTCACTTCATTCATAAGCTTTACTGAGTCGCCAATGAACGCACCCACAGATGTGTCGATGAAGACCGATGAGGTCCTTAAGGTTGAGCTGGAGGTTTTCCGCAGGCAGCACCGTGATCTGGACGAAGCAATCGGCGCGCTGGAAGAGCGCCCGACCAGCGACCAGCTGACAATCCGCCGCCTGAAGAAACAAAAGCTCGTCCTCAAGGACAAGATCGCCTTGATCGAAGACCGGCTGACCCCGGATATTATCGCCTGACAATTGCCACCGGACACGGCGCCGGCCTGCCCGGCGCTGTCCGCCCCCTGCCAAAGCCGCCGGGGTTCAGCCGCAGAACGCGGCGTTTCATCACCCCCGGCTCTCCCGCCCCCTTGCCTGCGCAGCCAAGCTGCGCCGCAAGGCGTTGGGCCCGGCAGCGCGCCTGGCGGCGCGCTGAGCGGCGGCGTTTGCTCTGCGGCCTAGAGATCTTTGCAAAGTCTCAGCGCATCATAGATGGCGGCATGCATATTGCGCCCGGAAACCGCATCACCGGCCCGCGCCAGCCAGAAGCTGCCCTGCGGATTGATGGCGGCAAAAGGGCTGGTTCCGGCAACCATTGCCTGGTGGTCCAGCTGACCCATGTTGCGCGATTGCGGCTTCAGCGCATGGTAGAGATCATCCGCCGGGGTGATCCCATGTTCGCTGACCACATGATCCGCAACCCGCTCCGTCACCTCCCCGGTCAGGACATGGCGCAGGGTGATACGTTTGCGGCGCCCTTCCGCAGCCACGGAAACCGGCTCCAGAAAACACTCAAACGTGACGCCCTGCCGCGCCAGATCGCGCAGCACCACCGCAGAATTGGTCGGCCCCAGATCGTGCGCTGCCGTCCGGTCAGGCGTGGCCAGCGTGACTTTGCAGCCGGCCTGCGCCATCGCATCCGCGCAGACCAGCGCCGCGTGATCGCCGGTCTCATCCAGCAGCAGCACCTCGCCCGCGACCCGCGCCTCGCCGCTCAGCACCTCCCAGGCGGAGGCGGCCAGATGCCCGCCGGGGATCTCCAAACCCTCCGGCCAGCCGCCGGTGGCCACAATCACCGCGTCCGGATTTTCGGCCAGCACGTCGTCTGCCTCGGCGTAAGTATTCAGCCGCACTTCCACACCCAGCCGCTCCGCTTCCGAAATCAGCCAGTCCGCCACGCCCCAAATCTGGCGCCGGGTCATGCCCTTGGCCGCCAAGGTAATTTGCCCGCCGAGCCGCCCGCTGGCCTCAAACAGCACCACCTGATGGCCGCGTTCCGCCGCCACCCGCGCCGCCTCCAGCCCGGCCGGACCGCCACCGGCCACCACCACCTTGCGCCGCTCCGGCGCTGGCGCGATCACATGCGGCATCACCGCCTCGCGCCCTGTGGCTGCATTGTGGCCGCAGACCGCAGGCTTGCCCTGATTGACCCGGTCGACGCAATAGCCCAGCGCCACGCAGGGGCGGATGCGCTCTTCTTCGCCGCGCCGCAGTTTGGCCACCAGATAGGGATCGGCCATATGGGCCCGTGTCATGCCGATCATGTCGGCCTGGCCTTCGCGGAGCGCATGGCGGGCGGTAGCGATGTCCGCCACGCCGCCGGCATGAAACACCGGCAGATCCACTGCTTGGCGGATGCGGCCCGCAACGGTCAAATCCGGCGCGGCGGGCAAGCCCATCGGCGCCACCCAGCCGGCCAGCCCCAGATCATCATACGGCGCCCCCGCCAGCACATTCAGAAAATCCACCGCACCGGTGGCCGCAATCTTCTGCGCTGCCGCAACGCACTCGCTGGCGCTGAGGCCGCCCTCCGTCAGTTCATCCCCGGTGACCCGCAGACCCAGGATCAGATCCGGCCCCACCGCCTCGCGTACCGCCTCCAGCACCTGCAGCGTCAGCCGCAACCGGTTGTCCAGCGAGCCACCGTAATCATCCTCGCGGGTGTTGACCAAGGGCGACAGGAACTGCCCCAAAAGATGTGAATGCGACAGCAGTTCAATGCCATCAAACCCGCCCGCCCGGCAGCGTTCAGCCGCGGCAGCGAAATCCCTGGTGACGCGGGAGATTTCCTCCATCTCCATCACCTTGGGAAACGCCCGGTGCGCCCGCTCCCGCCGCCCCGACGGCCCCAGCACCGGCAGCCAGTTCCCGTCATCCCAAGCCGTCCGCCGCCCCATATGGGTGATCTGGCACATCACCGCCGCGCCATGCTTGCGCACCCCGTCTGTGAGACGCTGAAACCAAGGAATGATACTATCATCGCCTGCATAGAGCTGCCCGAAGACCGACGGGCTGTCCGGCGCGATATTGGTCGAGCCGCCAATCATCGTCAGCGCAATACCGCCGCGCGCCTTCTCCTCGTGATACAGCCGGTAACGGTCGCGCGGATGCCCGCCCTCCTGGAACGCGGGCGCGTGGGCTGTGCTCATGATCCGGTTTCGCAGGCTCAGATGCCGGATCTGCAGGGGTTGGAGGAGAGGATCATTGTCCAAGGTCATGGGTCGCGGTCCGTTAAATGCTGCCACCTGCAGCAGGCCCGGTCCGACCGCCACCCGGCTTGCAGAAAACCGGCAATTTCCCGGCCCTGTTGCGACACCTTGCCCGCGGCGGGCGGAATCTCCTTCTGACCGGATGGTCAAAGCCGGATTTTCCGTCTACCAGCAGCCGGATTTTGTGCGCGGCCTCCACTCAGGAGCCTTCCGCACAAGCGGCTGAACCAAAGAACGAGAATGACAATGACCGCCACCAGCGACCATACTCCGGTGCCTGAAGCCCAGGACACCAACTACAAATTCTCCCTGAAACAGGCGCTGACCGGCGCCCAGATGCTGTTCGTCGCCTTTGGCGCGCTGGTGCTGGTGCCGCTCTTGACCGGTCTCGATCCCAGTGTCGCCCTGTTCACCGCGGGGCTTGGCACGCTGATCTTCCAGATCGTCACCCGCGGCCAGGTGCCGGTGTTTCTGGCGTCGTCCTTCGCCTTCATCGCGCCGATCATCTACGGCGTGCAGACATGGGGCATGGCGGCGACCACCGGCGGACTGGCGGCGGCGGGGCTGCTGTACGTGGCGCTCAGCTTTGCCATCCGGGCCTTTGGCGCGGGTTTTATGCACCGGCTGCTGCCGCCCGTGGTGGTCGGCCCGGTAATTATGGTGATCGGCCTGTCGCTGGCGCCGGTGGCGGTCAACATGGCCACCGGCCTTGCGGGCGACACCCAGGTGATGCCCAAGAACACCGCCCTGCTGCTGGCCGCTGTTGCCCTCGGCACCACCATGCTGACCGCAATCCTGGGCCGCGGCATCATGCGCGTGGTGCCGATCCTGGCCGGTGTTGCTGCCGGCTATGCCGCCGCGCTGATCCTTGGCACCGTCACCGGGCAAAGCCTGGTCGACACCGCTCCGCTGGCCGGCGCCCCCTGGTTCGCGGTCCCGGAGTTCGTCGCGCCGGAGTTCAACCTCGCCGCCATCCTGTTCATCCTGCCGGTCGCCATCGCGCCTGCGATTGAACATTTCGGCGACATCATGGCGATCTCCAATGTGACCAAGCGCGACTATATGGAAAAACCCGGTATCCAGAACACCATGCTGGGCGACGGCCTGGCCACCGCCGCTGCGGGCCTGCTGGGCGGCCCGCCCAACACCACCTATTCCGAGGTCACCGGCGCCGTAACGCTCACCCGCGCCTTCAACCCGGCAATCATGACCTGGGCCGCGGTCTTCGCCATCGCGCTGTCGTTCGCGGGCAAACTGTCGGGTGCCCTGTCCACCATCCCGATGCCGGTGATGGGCGGCATCATGATCCTGCTCTTCGGCATGGTCACCGTGGTCGGCCTGTCGGTTCTGGCCAAACTGGGCGAGGCGCTGTCCGAGGCGCGTAACATGGTGATCATCTCCACCGTGCTGATCATCGGTCTGGGCGGGCTGACGCTGCAATTCGGCGAAGGCTTCACCCTAGCGGGCATTGGCCTCTCCGGCGTTGCGGGGTTGGTGCTGAACCTGATCCTGCCGAAACAGCGGGACTGATCCAGGAAACAACCGGAGCCGCCTGCCCGGCGGTTCCGATCACCGCTCTTTCGGCTTCAGATGCCGGATCCGCGCCACATGCGCTTCGATGTCCGCGCGGGTGAACGTCGAATGCACCCGTTCCGTCGATGCCGGATGGCTCCCCAGCCCCAGCATCAGTTCTGCCCGCCAGGCCGTCTTCGGCCGGATGGGCCGCGGCGCAAAGCCGCCGCCGCAGGTGGGGCAGACATCATGCAGCACCTGCTCCACGCACTCCGCACAATAGGTGCACTCATAGCTGCAGATCCGCGCATCCGCCGCATCCGGCGGCAGATCTTTATCGCACAGCTCGCAATTGGGGCGTAGTTCCAGCATCGCCGTCTCCCTGTTCCAGCAGCCACCCTGCCCGCGGATCAGGGGCGGCGCAAGCCTCCCGCGCCGCGGCGCCGCGCGGCGCCGCGCCCAACCGCAAGGCGGTGCAGCTTGCCTGCATCCCGCGCGGGCGGGAGCCGCCCCCTGCGGCAAAGCGCCAAAGCCCGTAAAACAGGGCCAATCCGCCCGTTTTCCGGCCCAAGCCGCATTGCGCCAAGTCCCAGTTTCCCTATAGTGCGCGCTCCACAAGCCGCGACAGGAGCCAACACGCCATGGCCGACATCAAAGTAGGCATTATCATGGGCAGCCAATCCGACTGGCCCACCATGAAAGAAGCCGCCACTATCCTGGATGATCTGGGCATCGAATACGAGGCCAAGATCGTCTCGGCCCACCGCACCCCGGACCGGCTGTGGACATACGGAAAATCCGCCGCCGACCGCGGGTTGCAGGTGATCATCGCAGGTGCCGGCGGTGCTGCCCACCTGCCCGGCATGGTCGCCTCCAAAACCCGCGTCCCCGTTGTGGGCGTGCCGGTCCAGACCCGTGCCCTGTCGGGTGTCGACTCGCTCTATTCCATCGTGCAGATGCCCAAGGGCTTCCCGGTTGCCACCATGGCCATCGGCTCCGCCGGTGCTGCCAATGCGGGCCTGATGGCCGCAGGCATCCTGGCGCTGCAAGACACAGATCTGGCCCAGCGCCTGGATGACTGGCGCGAGACCCTGTCTGCCTCCATCCCCGAGGAACCCTCCGATGACTGAAGCCCTGCAGCCCGGCGCCACCATCGGCATCCTCGGCGGCGGCCAGCTCGGCCGGATGCTCTCGGTTGCGGCCTCCCGCCTCGGCTTCAAGACCCACATCTTTGAACCCGGCACCAACCCGCCCGCGGGCCATGTCGCCGACCAGGTGACCACCGCCGGCTATGAAGACGCCGAGGCCCTGGCCGCCTTTGCCGCATGTGTCGATGTGATCACTTACGAGTTCGAAAACATCCCGACCTCTGCGCTGGACCTGCTGGAATCCCAAAAACCGATCCGCCCGGGCCGCGAGGCGCTGCGCATCAGCCAGGACCGGCTGACCGAGAAAACCTTCCTGCAGGACCTGGGCCTCAAAACCGCGCCCTTTGCCGATATCACCGATCAGGCCAGCCTCGACGCCGCTTTGGCAGAAATCGGCGCGCCGTCGATCCTGAAAACCCGCCGCTTCGGCTATGACGGCAAGGGCCAGGCCCGCATCAAGGCGCCGGAAGACGCAAGCGAGGCGCTCGCCGCAATGGCAGGCGCGCCTTCGATTCTCGAAGGTTTCGTGACCTTCACCCATGAAGTCTCGGTCATCGCCGCCCGCGGCACGAAAGGTGAGATCGCCTGTTTCGACCCCGGCGAAAACGTCCACCGCGACGGTATTCTGCACACCACCACCGTGCCTGCCCGCCTGAGCAAGACGCAGCGCATGGATGCGGTGCTGATGGCCGGCAAGATCCTGAACGCGCTGGAATATGTCGGCGTTCTGGGGGTGGAGCTGTTCGTCACGCCTGAGGGTCTGATCGTCAACGAGATCGCCCCGCGGGTGCACAACTCCGGCCACTGGACCCAGAACGGCTGCACCGTCGACCAGTTCGAACAGCACATCCGTGCGGTGGCCGGCTGGCCGCTGGGTGATGGCCAGCGCCATTCGGACGTGGTGATGGAAAACCTGATCGGCGCCGACGTGGACCGCATCCCCGAGCTGGCGAAAGAACCCGATTGCGCGCTCCACCTCTATGGCAAGGCCGAGGCCAAGCCGGGCCGCAAGATGGGTCATGTGAACCGGGTTGTGAAAGGGCAGGACTGATGGATTGGGGCTCTGCCCCAAACCCATGCCCGACTTGGGGCTCCGCCCCAAACCCCGGAGGTATTTTTGACCAGAAAGAAGCGGCAGGCGGCCTCAGGTGATGCCGTTTTTGATTGTCTCCGCGTTCATCCAATGCACATCAGTCTGCACATGACCCGCGCGGACATACTTGGCCAGAAGCGATTGCATATCCGCCTCGGCAAACCCTCTGGCGGCGCGGACCACAAACCCCTCCTGGGCCTCCAGATCCAGCCCGGCAATGGTCCCCTGCAGCACCTGCCCGGATAGAGGTCCGCGATACAGCACCGGCACGCTCACAATCCCCAGCTCACCGAACCGGGACAGTGTTTCTTCCCAGGGCTGGATCACGCCGTTTACGATCCAGGCGAACCCAAGAAAATAGCTGGGCAGCGAAGTGTAAGCAATGGCGTGGCGGGCATAGAGATACTCCCCGGCAATCCGCTCCCCCTCCGCCAATGCCGGGGAAATACCGGCGGCATAGGCTTTCATCCAGTCCCGTGACGGGTGATACCGTGCATCCGGGCTGCGCGGATGGCAGCCGCCGGAATGGATCGTTGTGTTTTCCCCATCCATCTTTTCTGTGATGACCACCTGCGGTTCCGCCATCAGCGCAGAGGTATCCAGCATGATCTTGTCTTCACTGGTGGCACCGGGCGATTGCGGCAGATGAAAGGTGCGGCCGTATTTTCGGTTCATGTCAGCAAAATTCCACAAAAGGAAATGTCTTTTGGCCACCCCTATTGAGGCCACCAGCCTGCAGCAAGGCAGGGCGGTGAAAGCGGCCCCGCCGGTTTCACGCGCCGCAAAGAGGGCCTTCCGGCCTGATGCGCGGCGCCCCTCCGTCAAGCCAGGAAGCGGGCCGCAACATCCCCTGACAAATAGCTGACACGCCCGCCTGACAGGGTTGCCGCCACCCGCTGCGTTTGCTTCTCCAGCACCACAATGTCAGCCCTCTTGCCCGTCTCCAGCCGCCCGCGGTCCGTCAGCCCCAGCACCTGCGCAGGCCCCTCTGAGACCAGCCGCCAGGCATCTGCCAGATCCAACAGGCCGGTGCGTTCCAGCATCAGCGCCGCGCGGCGCGGGCTGGGGTAGTGATAGTCGGAGGCCAGCGCATCGCACAGCCCCATGGCAATCAGCTCCACCGCCGAGGCATTGCTCTTGTGCGAGCCGCCCCGCACCACATTGGGCGAGCCGAGGATCACCGGATCCCCTGCGCCCCGCGCAGCCTCGGCTGCCTCCAGCGTTTCCGGAAACTCGGAAATCCGCGCGCCGCGGCCGCGCCAGACGGCGCGGTCTTCTGCGGTTTGGTCGTCATGGCTGCCCAGCTGCACATTCTGCGCCGCTAATTCCGCACACAGCGCGTCCAGCCTGCCCGGCACCTCATCCCGGCGCGCATGCATGTCCTTCAGCATCTGCCAGTGGACCTCGGGGTTGCGCCCGGCTTTCAGCGCCTGGCCAGTGAGGCGCGGCGGCTTCTTGCCCTGGGACAGACGCTCATGCGGCAGGTGATCGTTGAGCACCACATACGGCACCTGCCACTCTGCCACTTTGGCGGCGAGGCCGGCGTAATCCTCCAGCATGTGAATCTCGAACCGCAGCTGCGGCAGCAAATCGGTCACCACAGAACTGCGCACCGCTTTGATGCCCTCGAACACCTGCGCCGCAAACTCCGGCCCGCGCAAACCGCCCTCCCAGGAGTAGAACTGCGCCAGCACCGCAGTTGTGATCCCGTTCGCAGCGAGTTCGGCCTCGGCGGCAACAACACCTTCGGCCATCTGCTTCATCGCGCCGCGGCGCGGCGCCAGGTGGCGCTCAAACCCGTCGCCGTGCAGATCCACAATGCCCGGCAGCACCAGATAGCCCGAGAGATCCACTGCCCGCCCCGCCTTTGCATCTGTCAGCAAGCCGCCAGCGATGGCGATCTCTCCACTCCGCTCCAGCCCGCCAGGGCGCAGCACATCGCCGCCTTGCAGCGTCAGCTCCAATGTCATTTCTCTGCCTCTTCACAGCCGCCCTTCAGCTGGCAAGCCTCGCCGATGATCTCTTCCACCGCCGCCAGCCAGCCTAGCGACGGCTCAAACCGCCCCTCCTCCAGGAAATGCAGCGCCTGCGCCATCACCTGCGGATTGTTCATCATAAAGGTATGAGTGACCGGCAGCGTCAGATGCGCCGCCATGCCTTTCGCCTTGGTGCTGGCGACCGAGACCTTGCCGTCATCCGCCCCGGGGATGAGCGCGGAGAACAGCGGGTTCAGCGTCTCGCTGCCGGCAATCACCCCCAGCTGAAAATCCACCGGCGGCAGCTGTTTCGGCAGGCTCTCCGCCCCGGTGCCGAGCTGCAGGCCCGCAGGGCCGTTCAGCAGGCCGAAAACCTCCCAATCGCCCAGTTCATCCACCAGTTCGCTGCCCTGGTTCGGCGGGCCCATCATCACCACCCGGCCCAGGTTTTGCGGATGGTTGCCCTGCAGCCAATGGCGCAGCAGGATGCCGCCCATCGAGTGGGTCACCACATGGGCTGTCTCTTTACCGCAGGCAGCAAAGGCCTCCGGCAAGGTTTCCTCTGCCAGCACCTGGATGGTCTCCCCGGTGGAGTCATAGCCTGGCCGCACAACGCTGTAGCCGCGCGATTGCAAGACCTCTCCGAGCACCGCAAAAGACGCCTCGCTGCGGGCCAGCCCATGCAGCAGGATCACACAATCTGCTGCAGCGGGCAGCGGCAGCAGCACCGCCGCAGCGGCCATCAGGGATTTCATCGCAATACGCATAGGCACCAGATAAGCGCAAACGGCGGGTGGTGAAAGCCCCTCAGCCGGCTTTGCCCGGCTCCTGCCGCGCGGCCCGCCCCGGCCCGCCCAGCACCACCAGCGCAATGCCGCCCAGCACCGCAACCGACCCGAACACCAGCCGCAGCCCTACGCTCTCGCCCAGCAGCACAGCCCCGGCAAGGATTGCAATCACCGGCACGCTCAGCTGCACGGTGGCCGCCACCGCGGGCAGCAGTTGCGGCAGCACCCGGTACCACAGCGCATACCCAAGCCCCGAGGTCACCGCACCGGAGACAACTGCCAGCAACACCCCGTACAGGCTCACCACTGTACCGCCACCCGCCAGCAGCAGCACCGGCATCATCATCACGCTGGACCAGGCGAAATTCACCGCCGTGGACACCAGCGGCTGCCGCGCTCCGCGCCCCAGCAAGCTGTAGACACCCCAGCCCAGCCCGCTCGCGGCCATCAGCAATGACGCGGTCAACGGAGTCCCGGCGCCTTCTGCAGGCCAGACCACATAGGCCAGCCCCAGAAAGGCGGCCACAGCCCCGGCGGCCTGGGCCAAACCCGGCCGGCTGCCGCGCACAGCTCCCCACAGGAACATCGATATCTGCACCACCCCGAACAGCACCAGCGCGCCCAATCCGGCATCAAGATCCTGATACGCCAGGGTAAATCCCGCCATATACAGCGTCAGCGCCGCCCCACCCCACAGCGAGGAAGGCCGCAGGACGCGCTCCCGGCTCCAGGTGTCCAGCCCCCGGATCCGGCACAAAGCCGCCAGGATCAGCGCCCCGGACACCAGCCGCCACAGGCCAAATCCGGTGGCATCCATATAGCCGCCGCCGACCGCGGCCCGGCCCAGGATCGAATTTGCCGCAAAGGCCAGCATGGTGAGAGAGACAAGCAGAAACAATCGCATGCGGTGCCAGCTACAATGGACCCGTCTGCCAGGCCAGTGAATTTTCCGTGTCAGCAGCAGGCTTGCGGCAGGCAGGCTTTTGTCCGGCCGGCAATACTCCCGCCGGAGGCAGGCCCGCACCGCGGGCCTTCAGCGGCGGTCCTGGACAAAATCCAGGTCCAGATCCGGCAACCGCTCCAGCGGATAGTCCGGGTGCAGGGTCCAGATGTTTTCGTGATCCAGCTCCAGCGGCCGCAGCGTGCCGCCCGGAAAAGCCCGCGTGCGCAGCGCCAGCGCGATATCCGACATCGCACCGGGGTTGTCGCGGAAATAGGAATGGCCCGCGCCTCCTGCGCCTTCCACCCGGATGAAATGCACCAGCCCCACTTTCTTCAGCGCGGCCAGTTCACCGGGAGCGAAATCCGACGCATCCAGCCGCCCGAACCGCGCCTCCTGGGTCAGGATCGAGGCAATGGCCAGCGCCTGATCATCCGGGTTGATATACACATTGACCTGCTCAAAAGCCGCAAAGACCCGTTCGCTCATCAGCCGCTGCCGCACAATGCCCACATCCAGATCCGGCGCCGCCAGGACCAGCGTGCCGGTCTTCAGCGTAATCTTGGGGCGCTTGCCCCGTCCGCGCTCGCGGATCACCAGTTCCCGCAGGGCCGTGGCCGCCACATCGGAGCCGCGGGAATGGGCGACGATATCGATATCCTCCACCTCCGGGACCGAGGCCAGCAAATCCAGCGTTTCCTTCAGATGAAAGACCGAAAAATCCCCGGCCTCCCGGTCGCGAAAGTATTTGAACAGGCCGGAATTGCCCGCCGGCCAGGAAAACGCCATCGGCACCGAGCGGCGCCCGGAGTAATGCCAGATATTGGCCAGGGTGGTCAGCGCCTCGTCAAAATCATTGTTGAACCCATGCACAAACAGCAGGATACGGCCGGTTCCGGCGCGCCGGACCTCCGCCGCCACCGCCTTGCGGAAAGCGGCTGCATGGGCGGCATACTCCCGTTCCGCCTGCGCCTCAGTCACAACCCGGCCGCCGCGCCGCTCAGCCGCAAGCGGTGTTTTAGAAAACCGGATCCCGTCGCGGAACCCCGCCACCTTCAGCCGCGGCAGCCGCCCGCCGCGCCCTGCATGGGTAAGCGCCACCAATTCCGGCCAGTCCGCTACCCGGGTGAATTGCACCTCTGCGGTGCCGAACCCCATCGAATCCGAGCGTTCCGCCAGATAGGTGACCGACCCGTCGCCATTCAGCCGCTGCGAGCGGTTGGTGACATAAAGCAGCCTGGGCGCGACCGTGCGCTGCGCCTCCGGAACCCGCTCCGCCTGGTAATTGCGCCCTGTTGAATACAGGTTCGGCGGCTTGGCCAGCCGGTCCACCGGCGACACCCCGCAGCCTGCAATCAGCAGCGCCAGCAAGAGCCGGGCCAGGATCCGCCCTGCCGGTTTCTGCATCCGCCGATCCCTCCCTGTTGCGCGCTCCTCAAATAGCTAGCCCGCAAGATCCTGTCCGGCCACTGAAAACTTCGTGTCAGCAGCCGCCGTCATGAAACGCCCGCGGGTAGATCAGCTCTGCCTCGGGCACATCCACGCCCCGCCGCAGGATCAGCGTGCAGTCCAGCGGATAGGGGCTGATGAGCTTTTGCGCCCGCTCCAGGCTGAAGCCGTACCGGCCGTAAAAGGAGGGCTTGCCAAGGACAACGATGGTTTCCGGCAGACGCTCCTGCAGGCCGGCTGGAAACACCTCATAGTAACTTTGCAACTGCTGAAGCATCCGCGACCCGAACCGCCACGGCCCCCGGCACATTTGGTCCTTGAGTCCGGCTGCTTCCATGTTCGGATTACGCTCCGCCAGCCTGCCGCCCTGCCACTCGGGCCGCACCGCCATCGGCGCCAGGCAGGCCCAGCCCTCCGGCGCCTGCATCCGGCTCAGCGCGAAATAGCCGCCGATCCTGCCCTCCCAGGGTTTCCGGACTTCAAACAGCATATCGCCGTCCGCCCGCAGCTTCTTCACCAGCCGCGCTTCCGCCTCAGTCGGAAAAGCCGCCTTCAGCAGTGCATCCACTTCGTCAAAGTGCTCTTCATCGACCTCTGTCATGAAGTCCGGCCCAACAACCATTCCCGCCCCTCCCGCATTCACCTTTGCACAAATACTCGCGCCGCAGGCAGGCCCGCAAGGCGGGCCTTCTGCCTCCGTCAAAGACGAAAAGGGGCCGCCCGAAGGCAGCCCCAAATCTTGCAGTCATCAGCAGTGCGGCTTCCGGCAGATCGGCCTGAACGGCCAACCGCCTGTCGCCCCATCACAAATCCCAGCGGGATCTGTGATTACATCATGCCGCCCATGCCGCCCATGCCGCCCATGTCGGGCATGCCGCCGCCTGCAGCTGCGCCTTCTTTGGCGGGCTTGTCGGCAACCATGGCTTCGGTGGTGATCAGCAGACCGGCAACCGATGCTGCGTCTTCCAGAGCGGTACGCACCACTTTGGCCGGGTCGATGACACCGAATGCGAACATGTCGCCATATTCTTCGGTCTGCGCGTTGAAACCAAAGGCCGGGTCGCTGCTTTCGCGGACCTTGCCGGCAACCACTGCACCGTCAACACCGGCGTTCTCAGCAATCTGGCGCAGCGGCGCTTCGATGGCCTTGCGCACGATCACGATACCGGCGTTCTGGTCGGAGTTTGCGCCTTCCAGGGATGCCAGCGCCTTGCCGGCCTGAACCAGGGCAACACCGCCGCCGACGACAACGCCTTCCTGCACAGCTGCGCGGGTCGCGTTCAGCGCATCGTCGACACGGTCCTTGCGCTCTTTCACTTCCACTTCGGTCATGCCGCCGACGCGGATCACGGCAACACCGCCTGCCAGTTTGGCAACGCGTTCCTGCAGCTTCTCACGGTCGTAGTCGGAAGTGGTTTCTTCGATCTGAGCGCGGATCTGGCCAACGCGGGCTTCGATCTCGGCCTTCTCGCCAGCACCGTCGACGATGGTGGTCTCGTCTTTGGTGATTTCGATTTTCTTGGCCGAACCCAGCATGTCCATGGTCACGGACTCGAGCTTCATGCCCAGATCTTCGGAGATCACCTGGCCGCCGGTCAGGATTGCGATATCCTGCAGCATAGCCTTGCGGCGGTCGCCGAAGCCCGGTGCCTTGACAGCAGCAATTTTCAGGCCGCCGCGCAGCTTGTTGACAACCAGGGTTGCCAGCGCTTCGCCTTCAACGTCTTCCGCAATGATCAGCAGCGGCTTCTGCGACTGGATCACCTGCTCCAGCAGCGGCACCATCGCCTGCAGCGAGGACAGTTTCTTTTCGTGCAGCAGAATCATGCAGTCTTCGAGCTCTGCAATCATCTTGTCGGCGTTGGTGACGAAGTAGGGCGACAGGTAGCCGCGGTCGAACTGCATGCCTTCGACAACAGTGGTCTCGGTTTCCAGACCCTTGTTTTCCTCGACGGTGATCACGCCTTCGTTGCCGACTTTCTGCATCGCGTCAGCAATCTGCTGGCCGATTTCAGCTTCGCCGTTGGCAGAGATGGTGCCGACCTGTGCGACTTCAGCGGAGTCTTTGACTTCGCGGGCCATCTCTTTGATGCCTTCAACAACCTTCGAGGTTGCCAGGTCGATGCCGCGCTTCAGGTCCATCGGGTTCAGACCGGCAGCAACCTGCTTCAGGCCTTCTTTGACGATCGCCTGGGCCAGCACGGTGGCGGTGGTGGTGCCGTCGCCGGCTTCGTCGTTGGTGCGGGAAGCAACTTCCTTCACCATCTGGGCGCCCATGTTCTCGAACTTGTCTTCCAGTTCGATCTCTTTAGCAACCGACACACCGTCTTTGGTGATGCGCGGCGCGCCAAAGGATTTGTCCAGAACCACGTTGCGGCCTTTGGGGCCCAGGGTCACTTTCACGGCGTCAGCCAGAATGTTGACGCCTTTCAGCATACGGTTGCGGGCATCGGTGTCGAATTTGACGTCCTTAGCAGCCATTATTCACTCTCCTAGAGAAATTCTTGTGTTTCGCGATGGATGGGATCAGAGCAGCCGGAGGGCTTACTCGATGATGCCCATGATGTCGCTTTCTTTCATCATCAGCAGCTCTTCGCCGTCGACGGTGACCTCGGTGCCGGACCATTTGCCGAACAGGATCTTGTCGCCGGCCGAAACAGCCATTGCGATCAGCTCGCCGCTGTCCTTACGTGCGCCTTCACCGGTCGAGACCACTTGGCCTTCGCTCGGCTTTTCTTTTGCGCTTTCGGGGATGATCAGGCCGCCCGCGGTTTTTTCTTCGCTTTCGGTGCGACGGACCAGTACGCGGTCATGAAGCGGTTTCAATGCCATCTTTGCAGCTCCTTAAAGGCTCAAAGGTTGTTATCCTTTGCCCCGCTCCCTGGCAGGGCAGTTATCACTCACATCTGCTGAGTGCTAACGAGGGGAAGCTAGGAATGCCCCCCTTCCTTGTCAACACGGAATCAGCAAAAAAGTGAGGGCGCCGGAGCGCCCTCGGTTTTCTTCGAAATTCCGCCTATGCGGCCTTGTCTTTCAGATGCGGGAAACTGTCCTTGAAACGGCTGAATTTATGCGCGCCGCAGGTCACCGGCACATAGCGCGCCGGGTTCTCCGCGCTCACGCATCTGTCCAGCGGCTGAACCACCGCATCCGCATCCGCATCAATAAAGAACGGGATCGAATACCGCTCCCGCCCCGAGGCATTCACCACCCGGTGCAGGTTGGCCAGATACAGATCATTGGTCAGCCGCTGAATCAGATCACCGATGTTGATCACAAACGTCCCGGCAATCGGCGGCCCCTCAATCCAATCCCCGTCGCGGTTCATCACCTGCAAACCGCCCACATCATCCTGCGCCAGGATGGTCAGGCTGCCGTAATCCGTATGCGCGCCGATCCCCATCACGCTCTCATCAATCTGCCCCTGCTGCGGCGGGTAATGCAGCAGCCGCTGGATGGTGATCGGATCCTGCATCTTCGGGGCAAAGAAATCCGCCTCCAGATCCAGGCTGACCGCGATTGCCTGCATCAGCCGCTGCGCCAGGCCCTTCATCTCCTGATGATAGCTATAGACCGCGTGCTGAAAGCCCGGCCGCGCCGTTGGCCACTGATTGGCACCAAAGAACGGCGCGGTGCCGCCCGGGCATTCCGGCCCGATGTCAAAGCATTCCTTCAGGTCCTTGGTTTTCTTCGGGTCGGTGTTCTCGCCAAACACCTCGATATAGCCGCGCAGGGCCAACCCGGACTTTGAGATGTGCAGATCCATTTTCTCCTGCTGCGGCAGATCAAAGAACGCCCGGGTCTCCTCAAAGGCGCCGTTCACCACGGCCTCCGGCACCCCGTGGTTCTTGACGTAAAAGAACCCCGCGTTGGTCAGCGCCCAGCGGATGTCCTTGGCCACCTCGAACAGCCTGCCGCCCGTGTTCAGCGCGCTGATGTCGATCACCGGGATCTTGTCAAAGGAAACCCGCTGCGCGCGCAGACGGTCCTGCAGCCGGTCGATGTCCTGATGTGCCATTGCTGTCTCCCCTCTTGCAAAGCTGGGGCAGTCATCGGCTGCCAGGGCCTCTGGCTCAACAGGGAAAAAATACGCACAAGGTGAATCAGATTCATCTGATAGATCTTATTACAGCTAATTTTAAAGCGCTCTTGGGGATTTATACTGCGTCATTAATTCACCCGAAACGGTCTACGGAGCGCCTTCCTCCCAGCTTTCCGCCCAATGCACCAACCCTTCCCGGCCCGCATCGGTCAGCTGGTAAATGCCGGTCTCCACCCGCTCGAACCAGCCATAGTGGTTCTTGGCCATCAGCTGCGTCGCGCGGGCAACGCCGGTGGCCTTAGCCACCTCCGCGCCCTTGCAGGCACCAGCCCCGGCCAGATGCGCAGCACAGGCCAGCGCATCCTGACGGTAGGCGGTGACAATGCCATGCCGGGTCGCGCCGCCCGCATTGGGATCGCCGCGCAGGGTCTGAAACTCGCGCAAAAGCCGCGCCTGCTTCTTCTTCGACTTGCGCGGGGCATAGGGGCCGGGATCGCAATGCACCTCGGCGCGGCCGTCCGCCAGCACCGTGATCAGCCCCAGCCCCAGACGGCGGCAGAGGGCCAGATTGTCCCTCATCATCCGCCGCGCCTGCCGCCCCGCGGGCCGAGGCACCGCGACATAGACGTGATCAGAAACCGAGAGCCGGGCAATCGCCTGATGGAACAGCGACAGCGAAAACTTCAATTTCAGCTCGACAATCACCGGAGGCCCATCACCGCGGACACCCACCACATCGGCGGCGCCCACTTCGCCCTTTACCTCATAGCCCTGCCCTTCCAGCAGCGCCTTTACCGGCGGGTACAGCTGATCCTCGCGTTCCATCGCCCATGACTGGCAGGTCGCGCCGCCGAAGGCAATCCGCGCCCCGGATTTGCAGCGCAGACGCAGGGTTTTGCATTGCCGCCCCCGGCGCCGCACCCTAGGGTCATACATCCAGGCTATCGCGCCGGAACCGGGGAAAGGGCTTAGAATGAAACCGATTGCACTTGCACGCGCCCTGACACTTGGCTTGACACTTGGCCTGGCCCTGCAGGCGCCTGCCGCCTTGGCCGCCTGCCGCGGCATCGACTACCGCGACCACCTGCCCGCCGCCACCGAGGCACGGCTGGAGCGCGAGATGGCCGCCACCCCGTATTCGCGCGGCAACCACTGGGTCGCCACCAAGGGGAACCGCACCATTCACGTGATCGGCACCATGCATGGCGGCGATGCCCGCATGGCCAAGGTGATGCGCACCCTGCGCCCGGTGCTGGCGCAGGCAGGCGCCATCTATCTGGAAACCTCCGACTCCGATCTGGAACGCCTGGACCGGATGCCTGATGAGCTGGCCCGCAGTTTCCTGCTGCCCAAAGGCCAGGAATTGCGGCACCTGCTGCCCCGCGACGCCTGGGAGCGGTTCCAGCTGACGGCCCAGGTGACCGGCGTCAATCCGGAAACCATGAACCGGATGCAGCCCTGGGCAATTTCGATGTTTGTTGTGCAAAGCGGCTGCCGCCCCTACGGCTTTGGCCTGCGGCGCGGACTGGATGACCGGATTGCCGATTTCGCGCGGCGCAAGCGGATCCCGCTGGGGGCACTGGAAACCCCGGAACAGGCGCTGGCGGCCATTGCCAGCCTGCCGCTCAGCGATCAGGCCCGGATGCTGGCGCTGGAACTGGAACTGGTGCAATCCGGCAAACCCGAGGATGCCACCCCGGTCGAGGCCTATTTCGACCAAAGCGTCTGGACCTCCTTTGTCCTCGCCCCCTGGATCAGCGCCCAGTACAGCAGCTTCTCCGGCGCCGAAACCGCGCGGCTGTGGCGGCAGTACAACCGCCGCCTGCTGGATCAGCGCAACCAGCGCTGGATGAAACCGATCCTGGCCGCCCGGCACGACCGGATTGCCGTCGCCGTCGGGGCCGCCCATCTGCCTGGCAAAAACGGCGTGCTGAACCTGCTGAATGCCAAGGGTTTCAGCCTCGCTCCGGCGCCGTGGTAAGGCAGCCCTCGCCCGCACTCAGATCTCAGGACCCTCCCGTTATGCGGCTCTTCCTTTCCCTGCTTTTCCTCTTGCTGCCCGCCTCGCTGTGGGCGGCCTGCACCGGCACCGACCTGCGCACCGCCCTCACCGCACCGGACCGCGCCCGTATCGAGGCCCGCACCGCCGCTGTGCCCTTTGCCGAAGGCAACCACTGGATTGCCCGGCGCGGCGCGCGCACGCTGCATGTGATCGGCACCCTGCACATCAACGATCCGCGGATGGAGGCCATCACCGCCCGGCTTGCTCCGCTTATGCGCCGAGCCGATCTGCTGCTGATGGAGGCCAGCCCCGCCGACAAAGCCGCGTTCGAGGCCGAGCTGGGCCGCACACCGTCGCTGATGCTGATCACCGACGGCCCCAGCCTGATCGACCGCCTGCCCGCCGATGAGTGGCAGGCCCTGGCCGCCAAGGTCCGCAGCCATGGCATGGCGCCCTGGATGGCGGCCAAGATGCGTCCCTGGTTTCTGGCGATGGCGATGGCCTTCCCGCCTTGCCTGCGCCGGGACAAAGATATCAAGCGGGGCCTCGATGTGCGGCTGAGCGAGCTGGCCGAAGAGGCCGGTATTGCCCGGAAGTCGCTGGAAGATCCGATGAGCGTTATCCGGATGATGGACGCCGACCCGCTGGAGGAACAGGTCCGCCAGCTGCGCGCCTTTACCGCCATGATGGGCGGTGGCCAGGACAGTTTCATCACCACGGTTGAGGCCTATTTCGACCAGCAAGCGCTAAGCGCGCTTTACCTGAGCGAGCGGGACTTCCTGCAAAGCGGCGCCCTGACCAGGGCGGAGCGCGAAACCCTGTGGGCAGAGGCAATGGACGGGTTGCTTGACCAGCGCAACCGCAGCTGGATCCCGGTGATCGAAGCGGCCAAGGGCGACCGCATCGTGGTGGCCGCCGGCGCCTTGCATTTGCCGGGCGAGGCCGGCCTGCTGAACCTGCTGCGGCAAGAGGGCTACAGGCTGGAACGCGCCCCGTTCTAGGCACAACGCCGCATTGCAGCAGCTGCGGGGTGACAAGCCTGCGCGCCAGCCCTATAAGGCGCGCAAATCTCCCCTTTCTGACCGCATGAGTGAACAGGACAGCCCCATGACCATCCAAGTTTTCGGCCATAAATCCCCCGACACCGATTCCACCGGCTCCCCGATCATCTGGGCCTGGTACCTGAACGAGGTGAAAGGCACCGCTGCCGAGCCCAAGCTGCTGGGCGAGCCGAACACCGAAGCGGCGTTCATGCTGCAGCGCTGGGGTTTTGAGAAGCCCGCGATCATCGCCGACGTGGCTGACGATGCCGCCGTGGTGATCGTGGATACCAACAACCCGGCCGAGCTGCCCGCCAATATCAACGGCGCCGATGTGCAAGCGATCATCGACCACCACAAGCTGGTCGGCGGCCTGGAAACCAAAGGCCCGATCGACATCACCATCCGTCCGCTGGCCTGCACCGCCACCATCATGCACGACCTGATGGGCGATGACGCCGCCAAGATGCCGGACGCGATCAAGGGTGCTGCACTGACCTGCATCCTGTCCGACACGCTGGAATTCCGCTCCCCCACCACCACCGCGCATGACAAGGCCGTGGCCGAAAAACTGGCCGGTGAGCTGGGCATCAATATCGCCGATTACGCGGCCGAGATGTTTGCCGCCAAATCCGACGTCTCTTCCTTCTCGGACGCAGAACTGCTGCGCATGGACTCCAAGGAATACGCTGTCGAGGGCACCAAGTTCCGCGTCTCCGTGCTGGAAACCACCGCACCGGCCGTGGTGCTGGACCGCAAGGCCTCGCTGATGGAGACCATGACCTCCGTCGCAGCCGAGGACGGCGTTGACCAGGTGCTGCTGTTTGTCGTCGACATCCTGAACGAGGAAGCCACCCTTCTGGTGCCGAACGACCTGGTGAAGACCGTCGCCGCCAAAAGCTTTGGTGCCGATGCTGCCGGTGACGCCGTGGTGCTGCCGGGCATCATGTCGCGCAAAAAGCAGATCATCCCGAACCTGAAAGTCTAAGCGCCGCTGCCGGCCCGGACAGCAAAAGGCGCCCCGCAGGGCGCCTTTTTTCTTTGCGGGAGGAGATTTTTCCGTGACCGGCCCGCTGTTGCCCTGCCGACATCACAGCCCGGAGGCGGCGGCTGGTCTTGCGGAGCAAGCGTGCCCGGCTGTTTCCGCTGATCTTTTTCTCCGCGTTGCGGCCGGCGGGCAGGCGCCATCCACCGTTACCCAGCGATCCCGGAAGACCCTCAGGCAGACCGGGCCTGAGGCGCATCCTCTGCCGGGGGCCAGACTTCGCTGCCATCATTGAAATCCTCCCAGCGGGTGCCATCAAAGCCGGCGTCATCAGCATCCGTCACCGGCTGCGGCGAATCAGCTGGCGCCGACACCGGGGCAGCAGGCTGATCCGCCCAGGAGTCCGCCGGGCGAGCCGGTTGCGCCGCCGGCGGGCCGTCGCGCAGGACAAACTGGCCGACCACCTGATTCAGCCCCACGGTCTCATTGTTCATGGCGCGGATCGCGGATCCGGATTCCTCGACCATTGAGGCATTCTGCTGGGTTACCGAATCCAGCTGGGAAACGCCGATGTTGATCTCGTTCAGCCCCTGTGCCTGTTCGGCGGACTCACTGGAGATACCCGAAACCAGATCAGCAATATTGGTCACCTGGCTGACGACGGTCGTCAGCGCCTTGCCCGCGCCGTCCACCTTCTGCACCCCGTCCTGCACATGCGCCGTGCTGGCACTGATCAGCGTCTTGATTTCATTGGCCGCATCCGAGGACCGCTGTGCCAGCGCCCGCACTTCGGAGGCCACCACCGCAAAGCCGCGTCCGACCTCGCCTGCCCGCGCCGCCTCAACCCCGGCATTAAGCGCCAGCAGATTGGTCTGGAAGGCAATGTCGTCAATCACACCGATGATCTGCGAGATCTGGTTCGAAGAGTTTTCAATCTCATTCATCGCGGCAATTGCGCCTTCGACAACGCGGCCGCTGTTTTCAACGTCCGAGCGCGCGGTTTCCACCGCGGATTGCACCTCCTGCGCATTACGCGCCGATGAATTGACACTCGCGGTCATTTCTTCCAGCGCCGCTGCGGTTTCTTCCAGCGTGGCAGCCTGGCTTTCGGTGCGGCCCGACAGCTCCTCAGAGGCGGTCTGGATCTCATCGGACTGCCGCTGAATGCGGGCGCCTGCCTGAACCACGTCGGCCATCAGCTCATTCAGCTTGTCGACGGTCTCATTAAAGTTCACCCGCAGCGGATCGTAATCGGCGCTGAACTGTTCAGTGATCCGGTCGCTGAGATCGCCCTCGGACAGCCGCTTGAGGCCGCTGCGCAACCGGTCGATGACCTGTTCGCTTTCTTCGCGCAGGGCGTTCTGCTCGTCCAGCGCGGAAATAACCCGGCCCGACACCGCATCGATGTCCTTGGCAATTTCACCGAAATCATCGGCGCGCATCCGGTCGGCAACCTTAAGCCCCAGATCGCCTTCGGCCACTTCCCGCAGGGCCCCGCGCAGCCGGGCAATCGGGCGTACAATCGTCAGGGTCACCTGCCGCGCATTCCGGGCAATCACCAGCAGCGCCGCTGCCGAAAACCCGATCAGCAGGTACAGCAGCTGCATGTCATGGGCCCGCGCCTGCTGTGCAGTCTGTTCGGAAAACGCCTTGATGTCCTTGCCCAGCGGCGCCAGCAGCTGATTGAGAGACTCATACTGATCTTGCAGCTTGGGCAGCGCGGCCTCAGCGGCGCCAGTATCCGTATAGGCCAGTCCTTCGACAACCAGAGCTGCCTGAATGAAAGCCTCTGCCGCAGGAGCAAGCTCTGCCACTTTGCGGCGGATTGCATCGGACATTTCGGCCTTTTGCAAGGCCGCGGCCGAATCCCGGAGGCTTTGAATGTCGCGGGCAAGCTTGCCCTGCAAGTGCTCCTTCTTGGCGGCCGGCCCGTCCGGCCCGACCAGCAGGGCATGCACCACGCCGGCCTCGATCGCATCGTGCATCTTGTCAGCCATCAGCTCATGGCGGACGACCGCCGTGGCATTGATTTGCCGTTCAAGTTCAAGTTCGCTTTGCCACAGGCTGTAGACGGACATCGCCGCAAGCACCAGGACAGAAACAGTCGAAACCACACCGGAAATGACCAGCCGTGTTTTTATCGGAAGATTACGGAACATCACTAACACACCATTGAGTTGCCTAACGCTCACCTTATGGGGGAGTTCTTAAGAAAACCTTGGACTTTCAGAATTGTAAAACCGCAGGGTGTGCCAGGCAGAGTGCAAAGGCGTTGCGGCGGGGGCGCGGCGCAGGGGATTTTCCGGCCGCTGGCGGATCCTGCCGCACCGCCGCACTGGCCTTCCGGTGCCGCCTCTGCCATAGCTGGGCCAGCAGAATATTCACGCGCGAGAAGGCCCGGCCATGACCCAGATCATCAACTCCCTGTCCGAAGTCTCCGGCCGTTACAAGGCGCTGTTTGTCGATCTTTGGGGCTGCGTGCACAACGGGATCACCGCCTTTCCCGACGCCGTAGCAGCGCTGCAGGCCTACCGGAAGCAGGGCGGCATCGTGGTGCTGGTGACCAATTCACCGAAGCCGCGCGCAGGCGTGGCGGCGCAGCTGGGACAGTTCAACGTGCCCGATGATGCCTATGACACCATCTCGACCAGCGGCGACAGCGCCCGGGCGGCGATGTTCACCGGCGCTGTGGGAAACAAAGTCTATTTCATGGGGGAATGGGAGCGGGATGCGGGCTTTTTCGAGCCGCTGCATGTGATCCATGAACCGGTGGAGATTACCCGCGTGCCGCTGCGGGAGGCCGAAGGCATTGTCTGCTGCGGCCCATTCGACACTATGGCGGACCCGGAGGTGAACCGGGCGGATTTCCTTTACGCCAAGCAGATGGGCATGAAGCTGTTGTGCGCCAACCCTGATATCGTGGTCGACCGCGGCGAAAAGCGGGAATGGTGCGCCGGTGCCTTGGCGCGGCTCTATACAGAAATGGGCGGCGAGAGCCTGTATTTCGGCAAGCCGCATCCGCCGATCTATGATCTGGCGCGGCGGCGTCTGACCGAACTGGGCCATGACTTTGCTGATTCCGAGATACTTGCGATCGGCGACGGGCCGCATACGGATATTGCCGGCGCCATGGGCGAAAGCATCGATTCCCTGTTCATCACCGGCGGGCTTGCGGCCAGAGAGACAAAGACATCGGTCCAGCCGGACGCGGACGCGCTGCAGGCCTATCTGGCGCAGGAACAGTCTGCACCCACATATGCCATTGGTTTTCTGCGGTAAAACTGCCGGCGCCAGCCCCCTGCCCGGCACGGAACACGCTCTGCTCTGAACAAGCCCCGCCCAAACCGGCGGGGCTTTCTTATGTCAGAAACCTCTTGATTTTCTGCAGCTGCAAAGTAATAAAGTTGCGCAAGCGGCCAATCCGGCGCGCAAATGTTACAACGCCAAGCGGTCAATCCACGCAATCAGGCCAGATGATCAGGCCGGGGATCAGGACCAGGCGAACGGAGGATGAAATGTTGGACAACATGCCGCGCGGAACCATCTGCATTGAAGACATCGAAATGGGGATGGTGCGTTACCTGCGCAAGGTCATCACCGATGAGGACATCGAGAAGTTCGCCGAAGTCTCGACCGACCGCAATCCGGTGCATCTGGATGATGAATACGCCCAAGACACCATTTTCGAGGGCCGCATCGCCCATGGGATGCTGACCGCGGGGCTGATTTCAGCAGTGATCGGCGAGCAGCTGCCCGGCCATGGCACCATCTATATGAGCCAGTCGCTGAAGTTCCTGGCCCCGGTGCGCCCGGGCGACATGGTGCTGGCCGAGGTCGAGGTGACCGACATCGTGATCGACAAACGCCGGGTGAAACTGGAGTGCCGCTGCATCGTCGACGGCAAGAAGGTGCTGGTGGGCGAGGCGATGGTCATGGCGCCCTCGCGCAAGTTCGACTGAGCCGGGTGCCGGCTGCACAGTCTGCATCAGCCAGCAGTTTCGGCCGCCGGGGGCCTTTTGCCCTTGGCGGTTTTGCTTTGCTGGTCTGTTTCGTTTCGTTCCGTTTCGCGCTGATCCGGTAAAGGATGGCGGCGCCGCCGGGTGGAGTTGGACAGACCCCGCGGGGCCCGCTCGGACAGGATTTCCTGAGCGACCCCCTTTTTATCAGGGCCGGTCTCCGGGTGATACGCAGGCAGCCTCACAGATGCCTGCGCCTTGTATCATGGCCCATGCGCGGGGCCATGGCGGGTGATCGATCGCTTGGCAGTGTGTTTGATGAGCGTGAGGATCACGTGAATGGGGCGTACGGTGGGTGTGCAACGGGCAGTCAAAAGCCCAGTTGAAAATACCAGCTTACTGAAGAACCTGACCCAAGAGGCAGGCCTCGTTCTGATTGCCTGCATTCCGGGCAACGCTGTCGGCAGATTGCGCTCTGCACATTGATCCTGATGTAATCGGCCTTAGCTTTTCCCCGATGCAACCCGCGGAGTCAGTAGCATGGTAAAACGAACAGCAACATGCCGATGCGGCCAGTTATCCGCGACCTGTGAGGGAGATCCGGTCCGTATTTCGGTGTGCCACTGCTTGGAGTGCCAAAAGCGATCCGGCAGTGCCTTTGCGACTCAGGCCCGATGGCCAGAGGCCAATGTCACGGTTTCCGGGAAGTTCGTGGTGTGGGAACGGACTGCAGACAGCGGGCACAAAGCGACCTATCAGTTTTGCCCTGACTGCGGCTCGACGCTGGCCTTCGTAATTGAAGGCTGGCCGGGTGTCATAGCTATTCCTGTAGGCGCCTTTGCAGACCCGCAGTTTCCTGCACCGCGCTTCTCGGTGTACGAGCACCGGAAGCATTCATGGGTGAAGATTCCGGGTGATGACGTTGAGCACTCATCGGATCCAAGCATCGCCTTCACCCAAGGCAAGCTACCGGCCAAGGAAGAGTGACCGGCAAGTTTTGCGGCTGCCGTTTGCGGGCTCAATCCGGACGTATGCCGGCAACACACCGGCAGGTGGTCGGTGATTGTCAGGAAGGCGCTGCCGCCTCCACCCGCAGGGGCTGGTCCAAGGAGAACACCAGACAGCACTTCAAACCGCCGAAGGCCGGACACCGGAAGCGGCCTTGCACTCTCCGTGTGCTCGCCCGCCCGCGGAGGGGTTCTGTCCGGCTTGTGACACCCCCTGCCACTGGCCGCTTGAACCGGCGCCGCGGTGCGGGTACGGATGCGCCATGCGTATCGTCAGAGATTATGAATTCGTCGAAGACCAGGACCGGGGCGCCACCGTCGCCATCGGCAACTTCGACGGCGTGCATCTGGGCCATCAGTCGGTGATCGAACTGGCCCGCGATGCCGCACCCGGGGCGCCCTTGGGGGTGATGACGTTTGAGCCGCACCCGCGCGAGTATTTTGCGCCCGAGGCGCCGCCCTTCCGCCTGATGCGGGCCGAGACCCGCGCCCACCGGCTGGAGAAGCTGGGGGTGGAGCGGCTTTACGAGCTGAACTTCAATACCGCGCTGTCGAGCCTGACGCCGGAGGAATTTGCCCGCGACGTGATCGCCAAGGGGCTGGGGCTGGCGCATGTGGTGGTGGGCGCTGATTTCTGCTTTGGCAAGGGGCGCGCGGGCAATGCCAAAGACCTGCAGCGGTTCGGCGCAGAATTCGGCTTTGGCGTCACCATTGCGCCGTTGATGGAGTACTCCGAACACGCGGTCTCCTCCACCGCGATCCGCAACGCGCTGAGCGAGGGCCGCCCGGCCGACGCCAAGGAAATGCTGGGCCACTGGCACCGCATCGAGGGCGTGGTGATCGGCGGCGAACAGCGCGGGCGCGAGTTGGGCTTTCCCACGGCGAACATGTCGATCGAAGGGCTGCACCAGCCGCGGTTCGGGGTCTATGCGGTGCTGGTGGACGTGCTGGAGGGGCTGCATGCGGGCAGCTATCTGGGCGCCGCCTCAATCGGGGTGCGGCCGATGTTTGACGGCGTGGTGCCGAATATCGAAACCTTCCTGTTTGATTTTTCGGGCGATCTTTATGGCGCGACGCTGTCGGTTGCGCTGGTGGCCTTTCTGCGGCCGGAGCTGAAATTTGACGGGCTGGAGGCGCTGATTGAACAGATGGACGCAGACTGTGCCCAGTCCCGTGAACTGCTGGCGGCGCTATGAAACCTGAAAAAGACGTCATCGACCGGTCCGGCCTGGGCAAGCGTTTCTGGGAGAAGAAGCCGCTGGCCAAGCTGAACCAAAAGGAATGGGAAGCGCTGTGCGACGGCTGCGGCAAATGCTGCCTGAACAAGCTGGAGGACGAGGAGACCGGTGACGTGGCGCTGACCCGTGTCGCCTGCCGCCTTCTGGATGATGCCAGCTGCCGCTGCGCGCAATACCCGATCCGCCATCAGTTTGTGCCCGAATGCATCGTGCTGAAGCCGGAAAACCTGGATACCCACGCCTATTGGATGCCGGAAACCTGCGCCTACCGGCTGTTGTGGCAGGGCAAGCCGCTGCCGGAATGGCACCCGCTGCTGACCGGAACGCCCAACAGCGTGCATGAGGCCGGAGTGTCGGTGCGCGGCTGGACTGTGTCCGAATTCGAAATCTCTGAAGACGAGTGGGAAGATCACATCATCGAAGAGCCTTTGGGCTGACTGCAGCCTGGGATGGGGCGCATCCCGGGCAGGAGTTGCAGCGCATCCCGCTCAGAAACAAGGATCAAGCTTAATGCATTTTGCCTCTGACAATTCCGGCCCGGTGCCGCAGCAAATCCTGGATGCGCTGGCCAGGGCCAACCAGGGCTATGCCATGGGCTATGGCGCGGATGCGGAAATGGCCGAAGCGGCGGCGAAAATCCGCGAGATTTTTGAAGCGCCTGAGGCCGAGGTCTATCTGGTGGCCACCGGCACGGCGGCCAATGTGCTAGCGTTGTCGACCCTGGCGCAGCCCTGGCAGACGGTGTTTTGCACCCGCCCCGCGCATATCCTGCAGGATGAGTGCAACGGGCCGGAATTCTTCACAGGCGGCGCCAAGCTGACGCCGGTGACGGATGCGGACAAGATGACGCCGGACACTTTGCGCGCTGCGATTGAGGGCGAAGAAGTCCGCGGTGTCCACGGGCCGCAGCGGGGGCCGGTGTCGCTGTCGCAGGTCACCGAACTCGGCACGGTTTATTCGGTACCGGAAATTGAAGCGCTGGGGGCCGTGGCCCGCGACTACGCGCTGCCGGTCCACATGGACGGCGCCCGCTTCACCAATGCGCTGATTTCGCTGGGCTGCACGCCTGCCGAGATGACCTGGAAGGCCGGCGTATCGGCGCTCTCTTTTGGCGGCACCAAGAACGGCTGCCTGGGGGTTGAGGCAGTGATTTTCTTCGATCCCGGCCAGGCGCAGGAGTTCGAGTACCGCCGCAAGCGCGGCGCGCATCTGTTTTCCAAGCACCGGTATCTGTCGGCGCAGATGTTGGCCTATCTGACCAATGACCTGTGGCAGGACAACGCCCGCACCGCCAATTCGAATTGCGCGATGCTGGCCGAGGGGCTGCAGGCGGCGGGCGCCCGGTTCACCTATCCAGCCCAGGCCAACATGATCTTTGCCGCCCTGCCCCGCAGCACCCATCAGCGGCTGTTTGAAGCGGGCGCGGTCTATCATCTGTGGGACGGGCCGTTGCAGGGGCCGGAAGATGAGCTGGTCACCGCCCGGTTTGTCTGCGACTGGTCGGTTCCGCAAGAGAGTATCCGGGCGTTTCTGTCGCTGCTTTGAGGTCATAAGGCGGCTTTACCCCCAGCCCTGACAGATCGGGCGCCGCCCGTTCGAGCCTGAAAGGGTCCACCGGGTCCGCTCCCGGACGGCCCTCACCCCCCCCCGAGTATTTGAAACCAGAAAGAAGCAACAGGTACGGTTTCAGCCGCCGCCTTGCGCCCAGAGCAGCGCGTCCTCCAGCCGGTCATCGCCCCAGAAAATCTCGCCGCTAACGGCAAAGCTGGGGGCGCCGAAAATGCCTAGTGCCATAGCTTCCTCTGTCGCCTCTGACAGCGCCCGGATGACCGGCTCCGATTGCGCCGCCGCGATCGCGCGGGCCGGATCCTGACCGGACGCCTCCAGACTGGCGGTCAGGTTCGGGTCCTCCCCGGCGGGCTGGCCTGCCTCAAACCAGCAGCGGTAGGCGGCCTGGGTATAGGCTTGGCTCCAGCCTTCGGCCGCGCCCAGGGCGGCCACTTGATTGGCCAGCACCAAGTCCGGCAGCGGGTAAGGCGCCGGCAGCCTGGGATGAAACCCGTAGTGCTGCGCGCGGCGTTCGATGTCGCGCCACATGTAGGCGGTCTTTTCCGGCTTGTCCTTGAACGGGACGTTGTTCTGCACCGTCATGACGTGGCGGACGTTGAAGGGGCGCCAGCGCACGGACACGCCGGCCTGGGCGGCCGCATCCGTGATCCGCATTACTGTGAGGTAGCTGTAAGTGCTGCCGATCGAATACCAGAAATCCAGTTCAGGCATGTAACCCTCCCGCCATTTAACCAACTGGCACTCAGTATAGGACCGGACCTCGCAGAACGAAAAGGCCGGCACAGGTGGACGCGTCAGAACTTGCCGTTATCGTTTTTCCAGTCACTGCGCGGTGGGATGCTTTCAACCGTGTCCCAGTGTTCGGCGATCCTGTCTGACTCAATGCGGTAAAGGTCATAGAAGCTGGTATGGGCGCCGTTCAACCGGCCCTCGCTGGCACAAAGCACAAAATTGCCCTCGGCCAGCACCCGGTGAAGGTGCTGGTACCGGATACAGGGTTTGCCGTTTTCCGCAACTTGCAGCGCGTCTCGCAAGGCCGGCAAGCCGTCCGGCAGGTCCGGGCTATGCTGAATAAGATCTGCAGCGGCATACTGCGGCAGCAAATCCAGCTGCCGCTTGATCAGCACCTGTTCAGTGAAATTCCGGACCAAGGCGCGGTTGCTTTCTGTCTGGTTCAGACCAGTGATTTCGCTGGTGCCGTCCTGCATGCCCCGCCCTGACGGGTTCGGCCCGCGCAGAGGCTGGATATTGTCCCAATGCTCCACCGCCCGGCCGTTCTCGAAACGGAAGACTTCAAACGCCGCCCGCAGCGAGGAGAAGTCGTATTCGATATGCGCAAAGGCGAAATCGCCATCTTCGAACACCCGCTTGAACGTCACCTTAGGAGAGGTTTTGGCAAGACGCGCGAATAATTCCGCCAGACCCTCGCTGCCCTCGTGGGTCTGCGGGTTGTGCTGGATGTATTTCGCCTCGTTAACGACGGCGGCAGCGGCGGGGTCGCCGGTTTCAAGCCCTTTGAGGAGCGTTTTCAGCAGGTTCTTTTTCGATGCCATCCGTGTCTTCCCTTCGGTTGCTTTCCCGGTTGCTGCCTTCTGCCTGGTTTTGCAGCAGCGGTATAAGCGGATCAGCCCGGCTGCCAGAACGGCCGCAGCAGCTGCGCCGTTTCCTGCGGATGCGTCACCGGCAGCATATGGCCCGCGCCCGGCACTGATACAGCACGGGCATTGGCCAGCCGGCGGCTGAACCCCCGGACAATTTCCCCGATCACGCCCGGGCTTTCACTGCCGTGAAGCAGCAGCACAGGCATCGCAACAGGATCCAGCGCGCCGGGGGCCAGAGTGCCGTTTTCGTCGTCAAAAAGCACCGGGTGGCAGGCCGGAACCACAGGGATTGCACGTATCATCGCAGCACGGGCCGGCTCGGGCAAGTCGGGCCATTTCGGCTCTCCCGGCCCCCACATCCGGTTGAACAGCCGCGCCATCAGCGCGAGATCCCCGGCTGCCCAGGCCGCATCGATGGGCCGGCTGGCGGCTTCCAGTCCGGCGAAGGACGCCGGGGCATCGGATTTTGCCACGGCAAACAGCACCGGTTCGATCAGCGTCAGGCTGCGCACCAGATGCGGCCTGGCCATCGCCATGCGAAGGGCCACGGTGGCACCAAAGGAATGCCCGATCAGATCTGCGGGTTCGCTTAGCAAGGCAAGGCCTGCGTCAGCGTTCAGCAGCTGGTAGTTGCCCTGCCCGTCCCAGTCCGGGCTGCGGCCATGGCTGAGCATGTCGAAAGCGGTGAGGGTGATGTCCTCCGCCATATCCCCGGCCATGCGGCGCCAGGCGCCGGAATGGGCCAGCGAGCAATGCACCGCCAGCACGTTGCGCGGCCCGTGGCCGAAGCTGCGCGAGAAGATCCCCTCTGGCCGTCCGGGCCGGCCGGTCTGCCCGCCTGTCACGCGGCCTGCCCCGCCAGATGCGTGTCCAGATCCGCCAGCCGGTCCTGGCCCCAGAACTTTGCCCCGTCACCGGTGACCCAGAACGGTGCCCCAAATACACCGGCATGGACTGCGTCCTCGAGGTTTTGCGCATAGGCCTCCGCGCCGGCCAAGAGACCGCTGTCAGCCAGCGCAGGGTCGAAGCCGGCGCCGTCGAGACAGGTTCGGATCACGGCGTCTTCGGCGATGTCCTTCTCCTCGGCCCAGCAGGCGCGCAGGATGGACTGCACCAGCTGCCCCATGTCGCCGCCGCCTGCGGTTTGCGCCGCGATGATGGCGTATGAGGACGGCGCGGCATTGGCTGGCCAATGCGCCGGTTTCAGATTGACCGGCATGCCCAGCTTGGCCGCCTGCCGCTCCAGCTCAACCAGGCGGTATTCCTGGCGCGCGGGATGGCGCTCGCCCGGAGGTGTGCCGCCGGTGCGGGCAAACAGCGCGATGATGTCGAGCGGCTTGCACGTCACCTCTGCTCCGTGGCGGGCGGCAATCTCCCACGGCCTTGTGCCGGCCAGATAGGCAAAGGGCGATAAGGTTGAGAAATAGAAATCGAACGCTGCCATAGGCTGTATCTCCCGCTTAGAACTTTGCGCGAGGGTAAGTGCATGATAAGCGGGGTTCAATATCACGAATCTGACACATTGCCATTGCTGCCTGGGGATATCAGCCAATGCCGACTTTGAACGAACCCAAGCTTATCGCTGGGAACGCCAACCTCCCTCTTGCCCAAACCATCGCCCGCCGGATGAGCATGCACCGCGGTGTTGACCAAGGGCTGGTGGATGCCCGCGTCGAGCGGTTCAATGACGGCGAGATCTTCGTCGAAGTCTATGAGAACGTCCGCGGCGAGGACATGTTCATCATCCAGCCGACTTCCAACCCTGCCAATGACAACCTGATGGAGCTGCTGATCATCGCTGATGCACTGCGCCGGTCCTCGGCCCAGCGGATCACCGCGGTGATCCCCTACTTCGGATATGCCCGTCAGGACCGCCGCACCAAGGCGCGCACGCCGATCTCGGCGAAACTGGTGGCGAATATGCTGACTGGTGCCGGCATCGAGCGGGTGCTGACCATGGATCTGCACGCCGCACAGATCCAGGGCTTCTTCGATATCCCGGTGGACAACCTTTACGCCTCGCCGATCTTTGCGCTGGATGTGAAGAACCAGTTCAAGGACCGCATGGACGAGCTGATGGTGGTGTCTCCGGATGTGGGCGGCGTGGCCCGCGCCCGCGAGCTGGCCAAGCGCATCAACGCGCCGCTGTCGATCGTTGACAAACGCCGCGAGAAGGCCGGTGAAGTGGCCGAGATGACCGTGATCGGCGATGTGAAGGACAAGATCTGCCTGATCATCGACGACATGTGCGACACCGCCGGCACGCTGTGCAAGGCAGCCCAGGTGCTGCTGGACAACGGCGCCAAGGAAGTGCACGCCTATATCACCCACGGCGTGATGAGCGGCCCGGCAGTGGAGCGCGTCACCAATTCGGTGATGAAATCGCTGGTGCTGACCGATTCCATCCAGCCGACCGAGGCCGTTGCCGCCGCGCCCAATATCCGCATCCTGCCGACGGCGCCGCTGTTCACGCAAGCGATCCTGAACATCTGGCACGGCACCTCGGTGTCATCGCTGTTCGAGGACAAGACCCTGGTGCCGATCTACGAGAGCCTGACGTCCAACGGCGGCTGAGGCTGCTGTTTTTCCGGATTTTGAGAAGCCCCGCTTTTATGCGGGGCTTTTTCACATTTTCACAGGGCGGCGCGGCGGCGGCGCGATGTGTTCAACGCCGTCAGAAGCGCCGCACAAGCCATCAGTGCCAGACCTGCTGCCGTGGCGCCAAAGGCTCCGCCATAGCCCCATCGGGCGATGGCCGGTGTGCTGGCGAAGGGTGACAGGAACTGGCCGCAGAACACCGATGCGGTCAGGATTGCACCCGCCGTTCCGCGCCGCCCGGACGGGGCCAGCGCCAGCGTGATGGCAACAAAACCGGGAGACACCGCGGCATAGCCAATGCCAATGGCCATGGCGCCCGCCAGCGACACTGCCGGGCTGCCTTCCTGCGCCAGAACCGCAAAGCCAAGCGCCAGTGCGCCATAGCCCAGGGCAAAGATGGCCGCATGCGGCAGCGCGCCTTTGAAACGGGCATAAAGCAGCGCGGTTATGCCGCCGCAAAGCGACAACAGCCCCAGCCCGGCCCCGGTCATCAGCGCGCTGTTCAGGCCCTGGGCGGCAAAGAAGAACGGCAGCTGGGTCGGCATCGTGAAGAACAGCCCATTGGTCAGCATCTGCAGGGCCGAGACCGCGATCACCAGCACCAGCCAGGACGGGTGCCCTGCCCCGTCCGGCTGTGCCTGCCCGGTGCGGCCGCGAGCCGTTTCGGGCGCGTGGCGCCAAGCGGCGTAAAGGCAAAAGACAGCCAGCCCGTAAATCAGAAACGGCAGCCGCGGCGACAGGGTGGCGGCCAGCCCGGCCAGCCCGATAAAGACCAGCCCGCCAAAGTTGCGGGCCGAGATCTGCAGCCCGGTCAGCGCCTGGCGCCGCGCGCCGGTGAAATAATCGCCGATCAGCGCGGTTTGCGCGGTCATGATCAGTGCTACCGCGACCCCTAGGCCAAAGCGGCTGGCCAGCATCAGCTGCAGGTCCGGCAGATAATAGCCGGCGGTGCCGCACAGCATAAACAGCCAGATGCCTGCCAGCAGCACGCCGCGCCGCCCGGCGCGGTCGGTGAGCCAGCCTGCCAGCGGGGCCGTCAGCATCACCCCCAGCGACGGCGCAGTCACCAGCAGCCGCACCAGAAAGCCCGCATCGGGCACGCCTGCGAATTCCTGTTCCAGCCCGGCCAGCGCCGGGCTGATGGTGGCATTGGCCATCACTGTAAGGCTGGCCGCCATCAAAAGCGCGATGGCCTTAGGGTCCTGCCAGAGAGATGTTTTTTCCGTGTTCATCCGGGAATTTCCTTGTTCAAACTGTTCCGGACTGGCAGCCTGCCAATTAAAGCCAGCTTGAGGTCAAGGATGAAACTTCTGGATATTGGCGAGGTTGCCGAACGGTCAGGCGTCGCGGCCTCGGCCCTGCGGTATTATGAGGAGATCGGGCTGATCACCTCGATTGGGCGCAAAGGGCTGCGACGGCAGTTCGGGCGGGAGACCCTGCTGCAGCTGTCGCTGATCACGATGGGCAAGGCCGCCGGATTTTCGCTGCAGGAGATTGCGGGGATGTTTGGCAAGGACGGCCAGCCGGATCTGCCGCGCGGCCAGTTGCACGCCCGCGCCGATGCGCTGGAGGCGCAGATCCGCGAGCTGAGCACCCTGCGCGACGCGCTGCGGCATGTGGCAGACTGCCCGGCGCCCAGCCATCTGGAATGCCCCAAGTTTCAAAAGCTGCTGCGGGCCGGAACCCTGACCGCCAAAGTCTAGCGCCGCGCCCTAATCGACGTCCCAGTCGTCGGCATGGTGCAGCTCGCCGATTGCCAGCCAGCCGGCGCGCAGGCGGGCGGCGCGGCTGTCGGCCCAAGTGCGGAAGACGATCTCGAACCCTTCAATAGTGACGTTTTCCGCCACCAGTTCCGCCCGGATCGCGGCGGAGGTGTCCATATCCCAGAGCGACACCGACACATGCACGGCGGGTGGGTTGGCAAAGGTATCTGCAAACAGAACCGTCCGGCGCCGCTCGCGCAGGCCAGAGCCGGTCCACATCTCGCCGCCATCTTCGAAATCCGAAAAGACTTCGATATCCCCCTGATCGACCCCTGTACGGGGGTTGCGCAGTCTTTTCATTCCGGTTCCCAAGCGGTTAGTCAGAATTGAGATTAAGCCATCCATCAGGATTATCCAGAAACCTGAATCAAAGACCCTGCAGATGTTGCCTTTAGGCAAGGCAGTGCCAACTTGGCAAGTTGCAGTTGCCGGATACCTTGCAGGCGTTTCCGGCCCTCCCAGCAGGGAGAAATCCCCTCAAGGCCCAACGCTTCCCTGATCGGGGATATTTCCCCGATTGTCGCAAACGCTGTGCATTCCGGCGCGGCGGGGACGAGTCCCCGGGGCCGAATTCTGGTGTGTATCCGCATCCGCCTTCGACAGGCGATTTGACCCAAGGGAGGAGAGACCCGTGTCACCAAATGATCCGCATATCCGCAAGCCCGGCCTGGCGATGGCGCTGTTGCCCATCGTGCTGACGCTGGCAGTTCTGGGCGTCCAGCTTTTCTATTTCGGGGATTTCACCCCGCATATTCCGCTGGCCATCGGCATCGCCATCACCGCGCTGGTGGGGCTGAAGCTGGGCCACAAGTGGGACAACATCGAAGAAGGCGTGTTCCATGTCATCAACATCTCGCTGCCGTCGGTTTCAATCCTGATCACTGTCGGCATGATTGTCGGCATCTGGATTGCCAGCGGCACCGTGCCGACGCTGATCTACTACGGTCTGAAAATCCTGTCGCCGGAGCTGTTCCTGGCCGCGGGCATGGTGCTGTGCTCCATCGTGTCGGTGTCGCTGGGCACCTCCTGGGGCACTGTGGGCACCGTCGGCCTGGCGCTGATGGGGATCGGTGCGGGCTTTGGCATTCCGATGTACTGGACCGCGGGCGCGGTGGTTTCCGGTGCGTTCTTCGGCGACAAGATCTCACCCCTGTCGGACACCACCAACCTGGCCCCTGCCGTCACCGGCACCAACCTGTTCGATCACATCCGCAACATGCTGCCGACCACTGTTCCGTCGATGCTGATTGCGCTGGTGATCTATCTGGTTGTGGGCTTCACCCTGATCGACACTTCGCAAGTGTCGTTTGAGCGGATCGACGCGATCACCGAGGCGCTGGACGGCGCCTTCTGGATCTCGCCGCTGATGCTGCTGCCGGCGCTGCTGGTGATTGCGCTTGCAGTGAAGAAACAGCCGCCGATCCCGTCGCTGTTTGCCGGTGCTGTCGTTGGCGGCATCATGGCGATGGTGTGCCAGGGTGCGGGCCTGCATGAGACCTTTACCTTTGCCAACAGCGGCTATGCGATTGAAACCGGCGTGCCGGAAATCGATCCACTGCTGAACCGCGGCGGCATTCAGTCGATGATGTGGACCATTTCGCTGGTGCTGCTGGCGCTGGGGTTCGGCGGCGCGCTGGAGCGGACCGGCTGTCTGCAGGCCATCATCGAAGTGATCATTGCGCGGGTGAAGTCCTTTGCCGGCATCCAGACTTCGGCGATCCTGACCTCGATTGCGACCAATACCGTGGCGGGTGATCCGTATCTGTCGATTGCCCTGCCCGGCCGGATGTATGCGCCGGTGTATCGCGGCATGAAGTATTCGCCGCTGAACCTGTCGCGCGCGATTGAGGAAGGCGGCACACTAGTCTCGCCGCTGATCCCCTGGAACGCGGGCGGTGCCTTTGTGATCTCGGCGCTGGCGCTGGGGATTTCGGATGGCAACTTTGAGAACCTGCTGTACATCCCGCTGGCCTTTGCCTGCTGGCTGTCGCCGCTGATCGGCATCTTCTATGCGATGACCGGGCTGTTCTCACCCAAGGCCAGCGAAGATGAAATCGCCGCCTGGGAAGACAGCGGCGAGCCGGTGGCCAAGCTGACCGCCTGACAGACCAGCGCGCCGCGGGCAGCAGCCTGCGGCGCGCATTTTGCAGTAACCATCGCATCTGGTAGGGTAAGATCATGAATCTCCGCAGCTTTGTCCCAAAAGGTGCGGCCAGTTTCCGGGTTGATTACGACGGGCCGCCCAAAGACATCTACTTTGTGCTTCTGCCGAAGCTGACCATGCTGGCCTTCAGCGCCGCGGTGGAGCCGCTCAGGGTTGCCAATCAGGTGACCGGCAAGGAGCTGTACCGCTGGTTCCTGATGAGCGAGGACGGCGCGCCGGTGGCCTGTTCCAACGGCATCGGTATCAATTCCGACCTGCCGCTGGAGGACCTGCCGCGGGGCAGTTTTGCCTTTGTCTGTTCCGGCATCGAACCCTCGGACAGTGCCAATCCCCGCACCCTGGCCTGGATCCGGCGGCAGAACGCCCATGGCGGCCGGTTCGGCGGCATCTGCACCGGTGCCTTTGCGCTGGCACAGGCCGGCGTCCTGCAGGATCAGCGCTTTACCTTGCATTGGGAAAACCAGCCATCGTTCACGGAGTATTTTCCGGGGCTGGAGCCCTCTGCCAACCTTTATGAGATCGACAACGGGCTGATGACCTGCGGCGGCGGCAATGCGGCCACTGATATGATGCTGGAGATGATCGAGACCGAGCATGGCAAGGACCTGGCGGTCATTGTTTCGGACATGTGCATCCATTTCCGCTCCAACAACCGTGAGGCGCTGCAGAAATCGGCCTATTCCGTTGCCCTCAGCAGCCGCAACCAGCACCTGATTAACGCGATGCAATTCATGCATGACACCCTTGAAGAGCCGGTGGAAATCGGCGTGGTCGCGGACCGGGCGCAGATCTCGCGGCGCCAGCTGGAACGGCTGTTCCAGCGCTATGTCGGCACTTCGCCGGTGCAGTTCTATATCGAGCTGCGGGTGGGCCGGGCGCTGGCGCTGCTGAATGAAACCAACATGACAGTCGCCGAGATCTCCGCCGCCACCGGGTTCAGCAGCGCCACGCAGCTGTCGATCCGTTTCAAGAAACGCTACGGCCAGTCGCCTGCGTCCTTCCGCAAAAGCTGGACCGA
Organism: Leisingera sp. F5; assembly: GCF_001593695.1. NCBI lineage: Bacteria > Pseudomonadati > Pseudomonadota > Alphaproteobacteria > Rhodobacterales > Roseobacteraceae > Leisingera > Leisingera sp. F5. The sequence goes on from NZ_LUKH01000021.1 coordinate 83,543, forward strand.
AACGGCGGCAGAGGAATAGCCGCGGAGCGCGGGTTACTTCTCCTCGGATGCGAGCGCTTTGCTGAGTTCCGTGATCTTTTCCAGACGGGCGGAAATCCGGTCCTGGAACTGCCCCAGCTCATCAATGATCGAGTTCAGCGACTCTCCGACGTTGCCCAGCCGGGCGCATTCGATCTTGCACAGCACCCGGGTTGTTGTCAGCGCCATGAAATGGCGGTGCAGGGTCAGGCAGGCCTTGAGAATGCGGTCAGCCTCGAACCGGACGTCCTGCAGGCTGGCCCTGGCCTTGGTGAACTGGTCTTCGGTCAGCTGTGCCAGAATGGCCTGTTCACGATTGATATCAATGGCTGCGGCGCCGTCTTCCTGGTTGAGCTGATGGCCGCATTCGGTGAGGATGCGCGCCAGCCCTTCGACAAAAATGGCTGCTGTCACGGTGCCCTTGATGGCGCGAAAATTGCTGTTTTTGCCCCAGACGTGGGCTTCGAACCAGTTGGACATGTCACGCGACATGGAATTGTAATTCTCGGACAGAACGGTGACCGGCCCGCCGGCCGGTTCGATTCTTGAGGCAATGACGCGCAGATTATGCGGGATAGTGCGCATGGATTCGAATTCCTGCACCAGCGCCTCGGTCTCCTGCACCAGATCCCCGGCTGCGGCATGCATCTCCCGGCGTTCCGCCAGACGGGCGTCCGCAGGGCGCTTCAGGCCAGCATCGCGGGCCATGAGCTCTTCTGCCAGAGCGTGGCCGGCAAAATCGTTGTAGGTGGCAAAGCCAAGCCCTTGCAGACGCGCCAGCAGCAGCGCGGCGCTGCCTTCGGGATCAAGCCCTTCGTCGCGTTCAGCCTGTCGCAGAAGGGCGTATTCCTCCTCGACCGTCTTGAGCAGCGGGCTGGTCGGCTTGATCCGCGCTGACAGATAACCGCCCTCGCAGGGGGTGACGACCGCAAAGACCCAGTAATAGCTGCCATCGCTGGCCCGGTTCTTGACATAGGCGCCGACGGTGCCGCCGTCCTTGATCGTGTCCCACAGCAGCTGGAACACGGCGCGCGGCATGTCCGGGTGGCGGATCACCTTGTGCGGTGCCCCCAGCAGATCCTCCATCGCGTATTTGGCGACACGGCTGAACACAGCATTGCCGGCCTGGATCACACCGCGGGAGTCGGTGCGGGAAAAAAACACTTCGTCGAGGGCAAAAGGCGATTCCCTGCCCGTTGATCGGGCAGCCAGCGTGCGGTCTTCAAAGGACACGTGTGAATTCCTGTCAGTGAGTGTAAAGGGCCGCCTTCTGTTTAAGCGGCACAGCTTTTCAAATTGCTAATGCGGCGGCACAAGAGAGCGGATTTCCAAGCTGCCGACAAGGCCGCCCGGCAGCCCCCCGAATGCTGCGGGATCACGCCGCAGTGCCCTGCGCCAAGGGCTTTGTCTGGTCCTGCGGCTGGATCTGCCCGGTGCCCTCCAGCGTCAGGCCCAGGCTTTCGAACAGCGGCAGGCGGCGGGCCGCGAAATTGCCGGCTCTGGCCCCCAGCAGGGCAAGGTTTTCTTCCTCTGTCTCCAGCACCCGGCCTTCGTGCTGCAGCCGCTGACCCTGCGGCGCCAGAATGCGCCAGGCCAGCGCGGCCCAGTCCGCAGGGGCCTCATGGCCTTCGCTGCGCGCCAGCAGGAACAGCTGTTCGAACCGGTCGGCCTCAACCCCGCCGCCGGTGACAGGCGAGGCCAGGAAGCGCAGGATATCGCTGTCCTCGGCCCGCTTGCAGACCGCCAAGTTGAAGGCGCGGCAAGCAGCCGTCCGTTGCGCCAGCCCGTCCTGCGGCAGGCAGGGGGTGATGCAGCCGGTACCGGCAAGCGTCGTCAGCATCCGGGCGATGCTGCCCCAGTCCATGGCGCCGAACACCCCCTGATCGAGAAGGCTGCGCACTGTTGTGGGCCCTTCGGCCAGAGATTTCAGGACAGGCGCGTACTGTTCCTGCTCCAGAGGCACCTCCCTGCCCCGGTGCTGGAATTTCAAGGTTCCGCCGCTGTAGGGACGAGTCAGAGCAAAAGAGGTCGCAAACCAGGCGCCGATTTCACCGCGGGGGGTGTGCGCCAGTTTGCCCTTCACAAAGATATCGGTGCGGAAATGCTCGTTCAGCAGCACATCGCGCAGGCCTTCGCGGCGGTCGGGATCACCCTCGCTGTCCAGCAGAGCCTGCTGTTCCGGTGTGAAGCGGATGCAGTCCAGGTTATCCAGCGGATGCACGGAGCCTGCAAAATTCAACTTGGCGCCGGCCAGTTCACCCGCCAGGTCCTCGAAATAGAATGGAGTCCAGTCCTTGTTGAAATACTCATGCGCCAGATAGTTGGCCGGCATTGATTTCATATGATCCAGACGCTTGGCCGCCGCCGGGTTCTTGCCGAAATACGCCGCACCCGTTGCGCCCAACTGATGCGCAAACGCCATTGCCTGGCCAATCCGGTCTGTCAGCGGCCCGCTGCCCTGTTCTGCCCGGCTGGCAAGAAGACGGCGCAGGGGCATGGCAGCAGCCCAGCCGGGTTGGGTGTTATAGCTGACATAGACCAGGCCGCCCGGCCGCAGCCGTTGCGAAATGAATTGGGTGATATGCTGGCGGTTTTCCTCGGATACCCAGCTGAAGACACCGTGCAGGGCGATGATGTCAAACACCTCGGGCAGGCCCGGCGCGGTGTCGAAATCCTCAAAGGAGCGCTCGTGGAAATGCATGTTTTCCACCGCCGCTTCCTGCGCCAGTTCCCGCGCGCCGGCGATATGCGACGGGCTGAAATCCATCGCATGGAAATCGATATGCGGGTTGGCCGCCGCCAGAAGATTGGCCGAAAACCCCTGGCCGCAACCCAGCTCGCAATAGGTGAGGCTGTCTTTGTCCAGCCCGTGCCTGTGGCCCTGGCTCATCGCGCCGAAACCCAGCAAGGCAGGCGTCAGCTGGCTGTGGAAATCATGGGTATAGTCGATGCCGGCAACATAGCCGGAGGTCCAATCTGTCACGGGGAATCCTGCTGGTTAGGAACATGTCATGCAGGGCAATTTTTCGAAAATTTGTGAGAATTGCGTTAATGCCAGAGAAATTGGCACGGTCAGCGAAGGAAGGCACTACCGTGTGTGAAGAGATACCAGTTGGTCCGCAGTTCCGCCGCGTACTTCAGCCCGAGCCAAAGTCAGGTTTGAGGCCAACCTGTGAATTGGCATTTTTCTCTGCGTTCGCGCGCAGCGGAAGATTTGTTGCAGAGGCGCAATATTCGGCGCGGCTAAGCGGCAATGAAGCCAGCCATTCATTTAAGCTGCAGCAAGGTTTCGTGCACAATCTCACGAAGCGCGGACGAAAGCAGATGTACGGGTAGTGTTTCAACGTCAGCAAAGTGCTGATGTTTGGGTATGGAGGGCGGCATCGAGGGCAAAGGGGTCCTTATGCAGCTCGTTTTTCACCAGCGCTGCCAGACCGTCATGCCCCTTGCGGAGCGAGCCTCAGGCGCCGTTGGTTCGGGCCCAGTGGCAAGCCACCGGCCTGGTGGCCGCCATGATCCGCACCCGGTTCGAGGGAAAGATCTTGGTGCGGCATTCAGTGCGTCAACGAAGGCGGCGATCCGGTCCGGCGGCGCGCCCGCCGCCAGCCGCAGTGACGCTGCCGAAAATGACATCTAAATGGCCTGGCTCGGGGCCATCACAATGGGAAGCCTCTGGTTCAGGCACAACCGTCACAGCGGCAAAGCCCATGCCATCCAGCTCGGAAACAACAAGCTTGCCTTCTGTCGCCAGGCGCCGCCATGCCGACAGATGGTTCGGCTGCATTCCGGCACGGTGCGCCACTTCATTCACGGTCACGCCTGAAACCAGCGTTTCCGCCACCAGCCGGCCTTTCACTTCGTCCGGCCAAGTCCGCTTGCCCGAAGGGCCAACCCGCACCTCACAACCGCCAATGGCGTCCAAAGTGAGCGCTCTATATCCTGCCAATGCGATCTGCATTCCAAATGCTACCGTCCGGGACAGAATCACAGATCGCCTGACAGCTCCGCAAATAGTCTCGGCGTCAACGGCGTCCGTCTTGCCGCGCTTCACATATGGTTTGACGTAGGCCGCAGGCATCAGCTGGACCTCATGGCCAATTGAAAGTAACTCCCGCGCCCAATGATGCGCAGAGCCGCAGGCTTCAATTCCAACGTGACAACTTGGCAGCGCTCCGAAAAACTTGAGCCGTTGTCTGCGCCGGATCGAGTGATTGCAGACAACCGTGCCGTCGGCAGCAAATCCGTGAGCTTGGAAAACGTCCTTGCCGAGGTCCAATCCTACTGCCGCAACTTCCATGGCGGGGCTCCTTTCCTAACAGAAGATGACTTCTGCAGTGTGCCGCAAAGCGCGACGGTTGGGAGCAGATGCCATCCACCCCAGCTGTGTGGATGATTTCGTGCCCGGCGCAGCGAAAGGCGGTTGTCCTGTGTGGATGTATATGGACCCCGCATCCCGCACCGGCCACTCGTGCCGGATGCGGCGAACTGGCGGTCCGAGCTGATTCCGGAGGTGACAAAATCATGCTGCGCGCGCTCGCAGAATATTCCACGCTGCGCAGCGGCTGAGTCCACCGCTGCGTCGCAATGAGTAGAGCAGCCATTCAGGCAAGCCGCAGCCCGGTTCGGATCAGCTACAACTGGACTGCGCAGACAAAGCATGGGTAATCGGGCTGGCCTGATGGATGGGTCGGGTTCTCGATAGACTTGCAGCAAATTGCTGCAATTTGAGGAGAACGAGATGGATTACTTTGTGGGTTCGGACGTGTCGCTGCGGACTGTCGCCGTCTGCGTGATTGATACCGACGGCCAGCACGTCTTCGAGCGCACTGTTGCTTGCGAGATTGAGGATATCGTGACCTGCTTGCGCGAGGTGCCGCCAGGGCAATGTCGGGTCGGTTTCGAGGCCGGCGCGATGAGCCAGCATCTTTACTAATGGGATGTACCGGCTGCTTCATCCTGCAGGTTAGGCTTTGCCTATTTCTGCAAACAGGAGAAGCAGTTATGAAGTCGAAGAAGCTGAAAACACTGATGAAATCGCAGTCATTGGCGTGGATACCGGCAAGGAAACCTTCCATCTGGCCGGCTTTGATCACTCCGGGCAGCGCGTCTTGCGCAAGAAGATCAAGCGTTTGGCACTGAAGACCGCCTTTGATAATTTGCCCCGCTGCGTCGCTGGCATGGAAGCCTGTATGA
>NZ_LUKH01000022.1:0-81312 GCF_001593695.1 Leisingera sp. F5
CGCCCTTGGTCTTAATCGTGATGTCTTCCCCATTGCTGATGGCAACATCCTTGATGACATAGGTTGAAAAGCCGCCATCATTCGACCCGCCGCCGTCTGAATCGGCATCCAGCCGGATTGCTTCGACCAGCTGACCATCCACTTTCAGCTTAACCGTGCTTTGGCCGTCGTTTTCATCCTGAACACGTATCTTTACGTCATAGACACCGGTTTTGCCCTCAAAGGTGGTGCACAGCGTGCCGTAGCAGCCTGCGTACGCCAGCTTGACAAGCTCGCCCCCGGACGCCTGGTTGCCGTCTACCGTCTTAAAGCCGCTCTTGTGCATATTTTCGGCTTCGATTGTGTAATCGCAACCGGGGATGGTGGTCACCTCCCCATTGATGCCGTCGCAATCCAAATCGCAGAAAACGGTGCCCGAAATGGATCCGGTTTCAATCTTGTCACCGGCGCCTAGGCATTTGTAATCAACCCAGTTGCCCTTGACTCCGCAGGTCTTGACCACAGTCAACTCAACCCCGGCCGGGGGAACATCATTATAGAAGGTGAAATAATCTTCGCCCTCACCCGGGGCGTCATGGCCTTCGATCTCGATTTCGATCAGGTAGTAGGTATTGCCGTCCGAGCCTTTCAGGACGTGATAGCTTTCGGCATACATCTTCCCGCCTGCCGGTTCGCCATCGACATAAGCGTTTTGGCCGTACCTGTCATCCGCGCGCTCGTTTCTGTAATGGTCACCTGACAAAAAATAATCGTTGTCTTTTGTAGACAGGCATACCGTGGCGCTTGCCGGCATGCTGAAGGTATCACCATACCCAAAGCTGGATCCATTTCCTCCTTGATCCAAAAGATCTGCTTCGGTGAATGCAGTCCATTCGTAATTCCGGTAATTGTAGGTCACTTTCACTTCCCCCGATCAGGCGCAACTCATTACAAACAAACGCCCCGGGGAAAGGTCCGATTCCCAGGCCGTTTAAACGCATTCCGCAACACAGAGAACCCGCAAAACCGGTTCGACAAAACCGGCTGCGGCCCTCACTGCGTAATGAAATTTGTTCATTTCGGCCAAGTACGGCTCGGTCTGTCCCCCGGCAGCGTGTTTTTCCAATTTTGAACCGTCTGAAACAACACCCCGTTTCAGACGGTCACCATACAAAACCTAAAGCTTATTTTTTTTTGTCAACTCCAGATCGTTTTCCGGCCAATAAGCGGCGCGAAAATCCAGCCGGTTTGAGCGCACCGGCGCCTTGGCCTGCCTGGATCAGTTGGAAGCCCGTTTCCGGAATGCTCTTTGAGGTATATTGCCCGGCTTTGCGCCTGGCGGCAGGTGTTTCCGCTACTCCTGAGGATGCAGGCATGAAGAGGCTGCCTGACGAGCAAGGCGCAGGTCAGGCGTTCTGAAACCCTGCGCCATACGGAGCGGTGACATTGCGCAGCTCGGGCAACACCGGCCTCCGGGCCGTGGAATTCACGCCTAACCGTGACGGCGCCAGGGGCCCGTTTTCTACACCGGAAACACATAGAGAAAACGGGCCCCGAAAGGGGCCCGTTTCCGTGAATTCATGCCTGCGCCAGCGGCGCAGTCAAAATCAGTTGGTGGTGGTGGTGGTGGTGGTGGTGCCGACTTCGTCGTCGTCGTTGGCAACCACGCCCAGCACGGCCAGGCCGGCCACGGCGCCAGCGATGGCGCCAGCGCTCAGGCCGCCGGCAGCACCGATGCCGCCGCCTGCGCCAGCGCCGCCGCCTGCGCCGGCTTCAGCGCCGTTCGGTGCGGGAGCGGTCTGGGCCGAAACGGCAGTGGCCGAGGCCAGGGCAGCCAGGGTCAGGGCGGTAAGAACGGTTTTCATTTTCAAACTCCTCTGGAGAACTGTGGAAACATGTGTTGAGGCGACCTTATGGGAGGCGGATTTTCTTTTCAACGTATGGAATAGCCGCAAAACTGTTGAAATCCGGTTTGCTCCGCGGATTTTTTCTGCCCGTTGCCGCAAAGCCGCGGGAAACAGGCGGTATCCGCGCGCCGGTCACAGCCGCAGCTGGCGGATCCGCACATATCCGGTCTCCGGTCCGGCCCATTGCCGCGACTGCCAGACCTGATTGCGGCCGGGGCGGGAATCAACCCAGTAATCATTGACCACCACGCCGCCGCTGCCCTCGCAGCGCTCCTGCAGGTGGCGGGCGGGATGGGTCACTTCGACAATCTCCACCGTTGCCGGGCCCAGATCCTGCAGGCTGCAGGCCATGCTGAGGCGGGCCTGGCCGTTGCCCTTGGCGCGCACCGTATAACGCCGCGCGCCGCCGCGCGCCGGGCCTGCCGCGCCGTCGGCAGCCGGCACCTGCGCCGACAACAGCCCGCCGCCAAGGCCGCGGGTGGCAATCACCATGCCGCTGCGCAAGGCCAGCGAGACATTGTCCTGGGTGCGCCAGACCTCGATCGTGCCGGGGCTGCTGTCGCGCCGCGTCAGGGCGCGGGTCAGATAGGCCTTGGCATCGCGGTTTTCGATGGTGACCTCGATATAGGCCTGGCTCTGCTTGTCCAGGAGCGCCCGGGTCAGCTGCACCGGCGGCGGTACGTTGCGGCGCCGGGTGAACTGCTCGCCTACCGCCTGCAGCACTTCCAGCTCCGCCGGGGTTTTCTCCGGACCTTTGGCGCAAGCCGCCAGCACCAGCGCCAGCCCGGCCAGGGCGGCAGTTTTCCTGATCATGCTCATTCCCAGAACCTCGCGCGCTGTTCTTCCAGGCTCTTGCGGTGGGCCTCGCGCACCGATCCATAGAGCCGGTCCGGCACCGCCACCCGCTGGCCGCCGTCGCGCTGGGTCGGGCGGATGGTCAGGCCAAAGCCCGACCGCGACGGTTTGCCCAAAAGCCAGTCGACGGGGATGCGGAAGCGGAAGCCCTTGTCAAAGGAGCCTTCGCCGAAATCCTCGGCCGAGACATTGGTCAGCGTAAAGAAGGCGCCGATCAGGAAGCCGTTGTTGAACTCGCGGTTGAGGCTGAAGGTGCCGCCGTAATCGCCCGCCAGGTAGCGGCCCGCGTCGACCTGCATCAGATAGCCCTTGCCCAGCTCCGCATAAGCCGAGGCATGGCCGGTGAAGACGCGGTAATCGCGGAACCCGAAGCGCTGGTCGAAATCGCGCTGCACCACGTAATTGCCTTCCACCCCCAGGCCGATGCGGCTGTTGACCGGTTTCCACAGCAGCTCGCCCGAGACACCGCCGTACATGCTCTCGAACAGGCCCGCGGTGGCGCGGGCATAAAGATTGCGGCCCGGCTTCCACAGGCGGCTGGCATAGAGGTTTTCCAGGGTGGTGCCGAACTGGGCATATTCGCGCTGGTCGGTGCGCACATGCGGCAGCACCGAATTGGAGGCGCGGCCGTTCTTCACATTGCCCGCCAGCCGCTGGCGGATGGTGCCGGCAATGCGCCAGCCCGGCGCCGGCGCATAAGAGGCGGCGAAATCAAGCCCGGCATCCAGCCGGAACGGCTGCGCCGGATCGAAATAAGCCGGTTTTGTATAGGGGCTGACCGAGGTGGCAAAGGCGGGATACAGCTCGCCCGAGAAAATCGCGTCGTCCGGCAGCGGCCCGGCATCGCGGACACCGGCGGCAGCACTCAGCGCATCCGATGCATCCGCATCGAATTCCAGCGCCTCCAGATCCGAGCGCCGCACCTCCAGCACCGCCAGGCCAAGGCCGCGGCGCACCGGCACCAGGCGGAAGGTCTCGACCGAGGGCGGCAGCGCCTGGGCCAGCGCGCGGGCAGCCCGGCCTGCGGCCTGCGCCGCCGACCGGTAGCGCGGGTTGCGGTAGCGCAGCTCGGCAGTGGTGCCGGTGAGGGTGATCGCCTCCAGCACCAGCCCGTCCGCTTTCAGCGTCTCGGCGGCCAGATCCCGGAACTGCCGTTTTTTGCTTTCGCTGGCCACCCAGCCCTGGTCCCAGTGGCTGGCTTCCGTAGCCCATTGCGTGCGCGGGATAATGGGGTGCGGCGCGGGCACCGCCATCGAGGTCGGCGGGTTGTTCGGGTTCAGCTGGATCTGCGCATTAAAGCCGATTTCCGAGCCGTAAAGGTAATAGGCGCCAAGCCGCAGCCGGTCGGAATACTGGTATTCCACCCCGTAGTTGACCGAGGATTTGCGCTCAAACACGTTTGAGACTTGGGTCTCGGTCACATAGGCGTCGGTGGAATATTCCGCCTTCAGGCTCCAGCGTTCATCCGGCTGCCATTCAAAGCCGCCAAAGGGCGCGAAATCGCCGCGGAACCACTGGTCGGTGGCCAGCTCGCCGCCGGTGCTGCCGCCCACGAAGGTCGGACGCACGCCGCCAATATTGCCAATGGCGCCGCTGCTGCCCAGCCGTCCCCAGCCCAGGCCCGCCGAAAGCTTCAGCCGCCCCGGCGTCTTGCCCCAGCCCAGGGCGGCGCCCTCAAACCGTTTGGTGGCGACAAAATACTCTGCCGCATAGACGCCGGTGCCGGCAAAATCCTGCAGCCCCATGGTGACTTCCGGCAGCCAGCCGCGCTCGCGCCACAGCCGGGCGCGCACGTCAAAGCCGCGGTCGTAATAGGTGTCAAAGCCAAACAGCCCCAGATTCTGGATGCCGTTGTAGCGGAACGAGGCGCTGAGCCAAGGCAGCGCCTGCACGGTGATGTTGTAGCGCGAGGTGCCGCCAAACCAGGAATAGGTGACCGCATACTGGCCGTCGGGCAGCATTTCGGAACTGGGCGTATCGATGATCCCCGGCGAGCCGTAAAAGTTGAGGCTCGGCGGCGGCAGCGGCTTCAGCCGCGGTGCGGCAGCTTCGGTTCCCGGGGCAGCCCCATGGCCTGCCCGGGTGATCTCCGGCCCCAGGGCCGAACCCGGCCCGGCCGCCAGGCACAGCAGCGCAGCCGGCGCGGCTCTGCACACAAGTGTCTTGATCGGGGTCACGGGAAAACCTGCCTTTTGGAACTGCCTCTGGCCGGGTCTCGCTGCCCGGGCTTGCCACCTGTTGCCCTGTTTAGAGCATGATTGGCAAGGCTCGATCAATTGCCGCAGCCCCGGCGGCGGCAGTTTCACCGCCACTGCAGCCCCAAGGCCGCACATGTGCCGCAGCTGCAGCGCATCCCCAGGCAGAATATGCGGGTCTGATACTGGGATTTTGTACTGGGATACTGCAGGATCAGGAGCTTTTGCGCTCCGGGGCCGGCGGCTGGCAATAGCCCTCGACCCAGCGCTTGATCACCTGCCGCGCCGCCACCTCGTCGCCGGAGGCCACCGCCTGGCGCAGGCTTCTGAGCAGCGCGGCCACTTCAATCTCCGACAGCACGGTTTCGCGGGCGCAGAAGATCTTCTGATGGCGGGTGTGGACCAGCTCCCCGGTCAGGGTCAGCTCTTCCTCCATCTTCTCGCCGGGGCGCATCCCGATGATCTCGATGGCGATATCGCCCTCCGGGTCGTCTGCGTCGCGCACCGAATGGCCGGCACTTTCGATCACCTGGCGGGCCAGCTGCAGGATCGGCACCGGCTCGCCCATGTCGAGCACAAACACCTCGCCGCCTTCGGCCATGTCACTGGCCTGCAAGACCAGCTGCACCGCCTCGCTGATGGTCATGAAGAAGCGGCGCACATTCGGGTCGGTGACAGTCACCGGACCGCCGCGGCTGATCTGCTCCTGAAACAGCGGCACCACCGAGCCGCTTGACCCCAGAACATTGCCGAAGCGCACCATGGTGAACACGGTTTTGCCGCCGAACCGGGTGGCCAGATCCTGCACAATCAGCTCTGCCATCCGTTTGGAGGCGCCCATCACATTGGCCGGGTTCACCGCCTTGTCCGAGGAGATCAGGATGAAGCGTTCGACCCCTGCGCGCGCGGCGGCGCGGGCCAGGGTCTGGGTGCCAAAGACATTGTTGGCCAGGCCCGGCAGCGGGTTCGCCTCGACCAGCGGCACATGTTTATAGGCCGCCGCATGCAGCAGCACCTGCACCGCATGGGCATTCAGCACCATCCGCACCTGGCGCGGATCGGTCACCGATCCCAGCACCGGCACCAGGTCGATGCCGGCAGCCTCCGCCAGCGGCCCAAGCTCCTGATGCACATTATAGAGCGCCAGTTCGCTGAGTTCGAACAGCACCAGCTTCGCAGGCCGGCAGGACAGCACCTGGCGGCACAGCTCCGATCCGATCGAGCCGCCCGCACCCGAGACCAGCACCGCCTTGCCCTGATAAGACCCTGCCGCCTCTTTCAGCGGCACGTTGCGGGCCGCGCGGCCCAGAAAGGCCTGCGGCGCCACCGGCGTCAGCTTGTCGACCAGGGCTTCCTCGCCGATCAGCTGGGCAAAAGAGGGCAGCGCCTGAACCTCCAGCCCCAGCTTCTGCAGCCGCTGGGTGATCTGCGCCTGGCGCGGCTGGCCCTGCGACGGCATCGCCAGCAGCACCCGGCGGATCCCCCGCGCCTGGACAATCTCGGCAATCCGCGACGGCGCAAACACCGGCAGCCCGACCAGGGTCAGCCCCTGCAGCGAGGAATTGTCATCGGCAAAGGCCACCGGATCGATGCCGTCATGGGCTTTCAGCGCCTGGGCCAGCTGGGTGCCGGTATTGCCGGCCCCGTAGATCAGCACCCGGCAGCGCGGCTGGGCGCGGCGGTAGACCATCAGCACCATCTGCAGCATCGCCGCGCGCGCCACCACCATGAACAGGAAATAGCAGATCGCAAACACCACATGGGTGCCGGGGCCAAGCGCCGGGCCAAAAGCGGCAGCCAGAAGCGCCAGCACCAGCGCGGTGCCGCCCGCCAACAGCGCGCTTTGCGCCGCAGCATGGCGTTCATAGGCGTTGAGCTGCACATGCGGCAGCCCCAGCCACAGCGCCAGCGCCGCCGCCGCGGACATCACATAAGGCAGCACCGGCAACAGCGACGCAAGCGTGGTAAGCGCCGGATCCGGCAGCGGCTGCACCTCCAGGGTGAACAGCAGCGCCAGCGGCAGCAGCGCCAGGTCAGCGGCCAGAAATACATAGGACTTCTGCCTGCGCGAAAGCGCACTGATCAGATTATACATGCCCGCCTGCCCTCAACTGCCATGTGCCAATGCCTGCACTTTATTATCCTGTTATCGCGGTAGTCCTGCCCCGGCGGCCGCTTGCGCAGCCGGGCAGCAGGGAAAATGGATTAATCAAAATAACGCTGCAGAACCACCTGCGGCGCGCGCTTTAAAACTCAAATCCTATCATAACCGGTTTTGCCTTTGATAACCGGTTTTGCTCAGCCGAAAAACCGCGGAACGGCGAAAAACCGCCGGTTTCTTCCTGCGATGACCCCTGTTCCGCCTCTGCCCTGCCCGAATCCCGGCGGTGCTGCCAAGCGGTCCCCGCCCGCAACGCCATCGCGGCACCCGGACAGGCAAGGCGGGAATCACCTGCGCTGCGCACTACCCCCGGCGGAAAATATTGCCAATGGTCTGAAACACCAGGTCGAAATCGTAGCACATGCTCTGATGGCGCTGGTAAATCAGGTCCAGCCGCGCCTTCATCGGCACGCAGGTCCGGGTATAGACCGCATCGGTGTCTTCAGCGCTGGTGCAGCGCGCCAGCAGCGCCGCCTCGTGGCGGTGATAGGTGATCGAGGCCAGGCCGGTGACGCCGGGGCGCGATTTCAGCACTTTGGCGTAAAGGCCGGGGTTTGCCTCGACATACTGGCGCAAGGGCGGCCGCGGCCCGACAAAGGAAATATCCCCCTTCAGAATGTTCCACAGCTGCGGGAACTCATCCAGCCGTTTCGAGCGCAGCCAGGCGCCGGTTCTGGTGATGCGGGCCGATTTGTCGCCGCCCGAGACCCCGGTGTCCGTCTCCACCACCGTCATCGTCCGCAGCTTCCATAAGGCAAAGGGCTGCCCCGGGCCCTTCATCCGCTCAGCCACATAAAACAAGGGCCGCCCTTCCTTCCACAGCAGCCAGGCCATCAAGAGCAGCAGGACAGGGCCCAGCAGCAGGATCAGCAGGCTGGCAAAGAAAAGGTCGAAAATCCGTTTGCGCCAGGTCATCGGCAGCTCTGCTCCTTGTTTGATATTCGGCTCTGATCAGGTGAAATACGGCTCTAAGGCGGCCCATTCCGCCGCCATCTGCGCCGGGTCCGCCGGGGCCAGGGCAAAAGGCAGCAGCGCCTGCAGCCGGGCGGTATCAAGGGCCACCTGCGCGATTGCAGCGGCCGGCGCGGGGCGGGTGCCAAAGGGCTTACCCGCCGCTTGCAGCAATGCCGCCATCTCCACCGCGCCGGGCTGCGCCGCATTCAGCACCGGGGGCAGGACGGGCTGCGCCAGCAGCGCCCCCAGCACCCGCGCCAGCGCCTGCACGCCGATATAGCTGCGCCGCGGGCTGCCCCCATCGGCGAAGCGGTCCAGGACAAACCCCTCCCGCCAGCCGCCAAGGATCGCGTCCAGCCCGGCGATATTGCCGATCCGCAAGGCGCAGACCGGCACCCCCAGGTCCGCCCCAAGCGCGGCACAGCGCCGCTCCATCTCTGCCTTGGCCGCGCCATAGGCATTGGCGGGCTGCAGCGGCGCCGCCTCATCCAAGAGACCGCCCTGGGCGCCGTAAACCGCCGCCGAGGAGGCCAGCAGCACCCGGCAGCCCGCCGCGGCGCCTGCCCGCACGGCGGCTTCACCCAGGCGGATGTGGTCTTCCATGTCTGCGGTTCCCCCCGCCGGCCCGCGTCCCGGGACCGGCCCCGCCAGGCACAGCAGCGCCTCCGCCCCTTCGGCCAGGCGGGCCAGCGCCTGCGGATCCGCCAGCGGATCCAGGCTATGCCAATCGCCGCCCGCCCGCACATGCCCGTCCTGCGGGCGCCGCGCCTGCAGGCGCAAATGCAACCCTTCAGGCGGGGCCAGCTGCATCAGCTGCCCGATCCGCCCTGTTGCGCCCAGAACCACTGCGGCGGGAATCCCCATGCTTGGCTGCCTGTTCCTGTTGACCCTCTCAACCAGCCCAGTATCCTTTGGCCGGACAAAAATCAAAGCGGTTCCCCCGGACACAGATCCGGGCGGCGCCCCGAGCGCTTCGAATGGCAGGCACCTCATGCTGAAACTTCTCCCCTGGCTGGCCGCTGCCGGCCTGATCCTTCTGCCCGCAGCCTGCAGCCGCCTGCCCGGCGGCGCCCCGGCCAGCGAGGAGATCCTGAAAGAATCGGGCGAGGTCGATGCCAATTTCGCGCTGTATCAGGTGAACCGGTCGCTGCTGCCCACGGTGGCGGCCTGGCCTTCGACCGGCAAGCAGGAACGGCTCAATTGGCTGCAGGGCCACCAGGGCGCCAAGACCCAGATCATCCAGCCCGGCGACCTGCTGTCCCTCAGCATCTGGGACAGCAACGACAATTCGCTGCTGACCGCCGCCGAGCAGAAGATGGTGCAGCTGCAGGGCATGAAAGTGGCCGCCAACGGCTCTATCTTCATGCCCTATGTGGGCGATGTGAACGTGCTGGGGCTGACCCCGGATCTGGCGCGCAAGAAGCTGCAAGAGGCGCTGGAGCCTGTTGTGCCTTCCGCCCAGGTGCAGCTGGCGATGGCCGAAGGGCGCAACAATTCGGTGGATCTGGTCTCCGGCGTGGCCCAGCCCGGCACCTTTCCGATGCCGGACCGCAACTACACGGTGATGGGGCTGATCTCGGCCGGCGGCGGCATCAGCGCCAATCTCAACAACCCTCAGATCCGTCTGGTGCGCGGCCGCAGCATCTATGGAACCTCGGTCGACAATCTGCTGAACAATCCGCGCCTCGATACCCTGTTGCGCGGCGGCGACCGGGTGTTTGTCGAGGAGGATGAGCGCTATTTCCTCTCCTTCGGCGCCACCGGCGAAGAAGACCTGCACATCTTCACCAAGGATGAGATGTCGGCAATGGATGCGATGTCCGTCGCGGGCGGCTTCCAGGACGGCAAGGCCGATCCCAAGGGCCTGCTGATCCTGCGCGAATACCCCGCCGGTGCAATTGCACCGGGCCAGCGCGGGCCGCGCCAGCAGCGGGTGGTGTTCTCGCTCGACCTCACCTCTGCCGACGGGCTGTTTTCGGCGCGCCAGTTCCGGGTCAATCCCGGCGATCTGGTGATGGCCACCGAATCCCCGATCAACGATGCGCTGACCATCTCCAACATCTTCGGCAACTTCTTCGGCGTCTTCAGCCGGGCCGGCGTGATCAACTGACCTCTGCGTCCGGGAGGGTGCAGACGCCTCCCGGACTTTTTCTGCGTGTTCCCATTTACGTTGTCTGCTCTTCTCTGCAGCCTGCGCTTGCATCCCGCCGCCTGGCCCGGCAAGCATGCACCCATGAAAATCCTGTTTGTGCATCAGAACATGCCCGGCCAGTACCGGGAGCTTGCGCCCTGGCTGGCGGCGCAAGGCGGCCATGAAATTGTGTTCCTCACCCAGCGCAAGGACGTGCAGTTGAAGGGGATCAGAACCGTCACCTACCAACCCTTCCGCAGCCCCGCCAAGGATGCCTTCGGCCTCTCCAAGGACTGGGAGGCGGCGGCCGGCGCAGGCCTGGGTGCGGCGCTGGCGGCGCGGCAGCTGAAAGAGGCGGGCTTCACCCCCGACATCATCCTTGGCCACACCGGCTGGGGCGAGCTTTTGTTCATCAAGGATGCCTATCCGGATGTGCCGGTGATCGGCTTTTTCGAGTATTTCTACCGCACCTCCGGCGGGCTGGTCGGGTTCGACCCGGAAAACCCGGCCAATGATCAGGCCTATTTCTTTGCCGAGGCGCGCAACACGGTGCCTTATGCCAGCATCGAACTGGTTGATCAGGGCCATGTGCCCACCGCCTGGCAGCGCGACCGCTTCCCGGCCAGTTTCCACGACCGCATGTATCTCTGCCATGACGGCATCCGCACCGACAAACTGGGGCCGGACCCGGAGGCCACGGTCGGGCTGGGCCGGCTCCCGCGCCCGCTCAGCCGCGAGGACGAGGTGGTGACCTATATTGCCCGCAACATGGAGCGCGCCCGCGGCTTTCACGTCATGATGCGCGCGCTGCCCCGGATCCAGGCGCAGCGGCCCAATGCGCGGGTGCTGATGATCGGCGGCAATGACACCTCTTATGGCGCTGAAAGCAAACACCCCGGCGGGCTGCGCGGCGAGATGGAGGATGAGCTGGGCGATAGCGTCGACTGGAGCCGGGTGCATTTCCTCGGCAAGGTGCCCTATGACGATCTTTGCCGGATCATCCAGATCAGCCGCTGCCATATCTATCTGACCATGCCCTTTGTGCTCAGCTGGTCGCTGCTGGAAGCGATGGCGATGCAGGCCACGGTGGTGGCGGCGGATGTGGCGCCGGTGCGCGAGGCGATTGCCCATAATGAGACCGGCCTGCTGGTGGATTTCTTCAGCCCGGAAAAACTCGCTGATCAGGTCGCCGACGTGCTGGCCAGCCCCGCGGATTACGCCCATATCGGCCCGGCGGCCCGCGCCCATGTGGTGGAGAAATACGACTTCCTGACCCGCTGCCTGCCGGAACATATCGCCCAAATCAATGCGCTCGTGCCGGAGGCACGGCAGATCAAACTGTAGCCGGAGGCACGGCAGATCAGGCTCTAACGCGGCCATTTCCGGACAGTTTGCTCACTCAAAGACTTTTGTGCGCCGTTTGAAACACCGGCCGGATGCGGCGGGCCCCGGCTCCGCCCGCATCCGGCAAGCGGCGTGATCCGGCCCCAAGGTCCTCAGGGGCCGGCACGCCTGTTGTGCACCGCAAGGCTGCCGTTGCCTTCTGCCGTCAGTGGCGGCGCAGATCCGGCGCTTGCGGCGGCAGCTGCTCGGAGGCCCAAAGCGCCGCCTGGGTGCGGTTCTTGGCGCCGATCTTGCGAAAGCAGGTGCGCAGATGCACTTTCACCGTGGCCTCGCAGATGCCCAGCTCATTGGCGATGCTCTTGTTGGTGGCGCCCTCGGTGAGCTTGGCCAGGATCAGCTGTTCGCGGTCCGACAGGCCATGCCCGTTATCAGACCCGTTCCGGTACCCGTTGCGCCGCGGCTGCACCGTCATCCGGGCGGCCGCCTCTCCCGCGGCTGCCCCGGGCAGCACAATCCGGTAGCCGTCCTGCACCACCTGCAGCGCCGCAATCAGCGCATCGGCCGATTTGCGTTCCGGGATCACCGCTTCGGCATATTGGCTCAGCTCCGCCTGGACCGCGGACGGGCATTGATCGCCGGTGATCAGGATCAGATAGGCCCCGCCCTTATGGGCCCGGAAGGCCCGCAGCTCCGCCTCCAGCGCCTCCCCGGCGCCATGGCTGTAGAACAGAACCAGGTCCTTTGCCGGCAGCGGCGGCAAATCCGCCAGGCTGCCGCAGCAGTGCCCGGTCTCATAGTCATGTGCTTCACAGATGGCCAGAAACATGTCCCTGAGAAGCCTGCTTTCCCCCACAATATGGACAGGCATCAATAAACTCCTTTACTCGTAACACCAGCCGGATCTTCATCCGGCCCCGTCCCTCCAGGCGCGCGCTGTTGCAGCCGCCTGCCCCGCAGACGGCCTTTATTGCAATGCGCTGCCGCTCCCTGGAACACAGTTCACCCGCCTGCCGCCGTCTTGGCCCCGGCAGCGCTGCGCACCGCCGTTTCCGGATCGTGATAAAAACAGAACATGCCCGGGAAAAACCTCTTGGGCCGGGCTGCGCAGACGGGCGTCCAAACACTTCTGATGCGCATTGCTGTGGATAAACCGTAGCGAATCCAGCCGATTTTGTTAAGAAACTTCCCCTCCCGGTGCAGTGCTTTCCGGCGGGCCTGCGCCGCTTGCGGGGGGCGCACACGCCTTACAGGTTTGTTTTTACACATGTTATGCAAAATCCGCCCTACGCCATTGGCAGTGTCCCCAATGGGGAAACGATGTGTTTCCAAGGTGGAATTCACAATTTAAAGAATTCTTTTTACACATTGAAACAACCCAGGATTATTTGATTCGATCTCCCCTGCGCCAAGCAGCTACCCCCTTGGTGGTATTCTGCAGCCGCCGCCCGGCCCTGCCCGCCATCGTTCCGGCCTTTGGCGTACCCCCTCTGCCCGGTTTGACACCGCGGCCGGCGTGCTACTTTCAAGACATTCATTATGTCATGCCGGGGGGCAACATGGTTATGTTGAGTGCGTCCGTTGCGCAAACGGGCAAGGTATTGTTTTCCAAGTCACTTCAAAGGCAAATCTCTTCTCTGGCACGGCTGGCCCTGGTGCAGCCGGGGCATCGCAGCGCCCCGGTTCTGACCAGCGCCGCAGGCCTGGGCGAGCCCTGCCCGGACACCGCTGCGGCGGCGCTGCGGCGCCAGCTGCAGCCGGGGGCCGCCAAAGACTTCCGGCCCCGGCGCGCAGCCGGACCCGCAGCACAGGCCCTGGCGGCGCGGCTGCCGGACCCGGAGCTGGCCGCAGATCTTGCCGCGGGCCGCGGCTGGACCCTGTTTTCCTGCCGTTTCGAGGACGGCAGCGAGGATCTGATCGCGCTGAAACTGGAAGGCGGCCCGCATGATGCCCATTGCGGCGACATCCTGCAGGCGATCTGGCCGGTGCTGCGCGAGGACAGTTTGCGCGAACTGGCGGGCGAAACCCAGGCGGCGGTGACCAGCGCGCTCTTGTGGACCATTTCCAAGAAAACCGACAGTGCGGTGCTGGTGCTGGACGGCGAGGGCACGCTGCTGCATTGCAATGAATCGGGGCGCGACATGCTGGATGGCGGCGCGCTGCTCAGCGACGGCGGCGGCCGCCTCAGCTGCGCCAGCCCGGGCGAGACCGCGGGGTTTTATGCGGCGGTGGCCGAATGCGCCCGCAGCCGCCGCGGCGGCGGGCCCGGGCGGCCGCTCGAACTGATCCTGTTCCTGGAGGAGCGCGACAGCGGCATGCGGCTGCCGGTGTCGCTGACCCGCTACCGCTGCGCCGGCGCCGGCATGCCGCTGGTGGTGGCGATCCTGCCGCGCCAGCCCGACCGCACCCGGATCGAAATGCTGGCCCAGAAAATGGGGCTGTCGCCCTCCGAGGCGCGGGTCGCGGCGCTGATCCAGCTGGGGCTCAGCAACCGCGAGGCGGCGCATATCGCAGGCCTTAAGGAGCAGACCTTCAACACCTATGCCAAGCGGGTGCTGGCCAAGCTGCAATCGGCGGGCCGCGCCGAGATGGCGCAGCGGCTGACCTGGCAGGCCTCATTGGGGAGAGCGTCATGAACAAGCTGACGCTGGATGCGCCGGTGCAGGGCCCGCCCGCCCCGGCCGGCAGCCCGCAGCCGGCGGCTGCAGCCCCGCAGGCCCCGTCTGGCCAGGACCTATCTGCCCGGACCCCCTCTGATCAGGACCGGCCCGCGCCGGACCAGGCTGCCGCGCAACAGACGGCCTCTGAGCCTGCTCAGGAGACTGGCAAGGCCCCGGAACCGCCTGAGGCCGAAGCCGACAAACCAGCCGCACCGGCGCAGCCGCCGCGGCTGAGTGCAGCGGTGCTGGCGCAGATCGCCGCCGCCCTGCGCCAGGGCGTGCCCGACGGCGCGCCGCTGGCCGCACAGGCGGATCTGGTGGCGCTGCACAAGCGCATTGCCGAAATGTTCACCACCCTCAACGAGGGGCTGGGCGCGCAAGCGGCGCAAAAGGCCGCCGCCGACCGCGCCGCCCTGAGCGCCCGCATTGATCAACTGGAGGATGCGGTGAACCGGATGGAGGGGGCGCTCAGGATCGAGTTCGAGCCGGTGCTGAAATCGGCGCTGGCCGAGGCGCTGGCGCAAGCCGCGCCGCAGCCGCGCCGCCGCTGGGGCGGCTGGCTGGCGGCAGCCCTTCTGGCGGCGGCGGCGCTGGCGGCCGGCGCCTGGTGGCACCTGCCGCTGCAAGAGGCCGCGGCAGCGGTGGCGCAGATCATGGACGGCTGGCTGGGGGGCGCGTTGGGCGGCTGGCTGGAAACGATCGGCTAAACCGCTGATTTTGTCCCCATTTGGGGGCATCGCAGAGCCTGGCTTTGCGATGCAATACACTCAGAAGGCAGCATCACGCCTTTCCCGCGCCGCCCCTGCTGCAGCCGCAGCAGACCCGGCGCAGGGGCACTGACCCAGGCAGCTGCTGCTGCCCTGCCCCGCATAGTTTTAATGAGGAGGACGTTTACCATGGGTATCGAAGACAGAACCCCCGACTGGGAAGTCTGCAATCCGGAATGCGACATCCGGTTCAGCGACAAGAAAACCGACCCGGACTACAATGACGGCACCACCGAAATCGGCGGCACCGACGGCAATGTGATCAACCTGAACGACCACGATGCCGGCGACAATGCCCGCGCCGGCGCCGGCGATGACGCGGTCTACGGCAATGAGCGCAACAACCGCATCGACGGCGAAAAAGGCCAGGATTATGTCGAAGGCCAGGATGGCGACGATCTGATCGAAGGCGGCACCGGCAATGACACCCTGTTCGGCGGCGATGCCGACGGCAAGGGCCATTACGTGCAGGTGATCACCGGCTATGAAACCCGGGTCAATCAGGACACCTGGGAAGAATACCAGGTGCCGATCTACGGCAAGAAATACATCGACGACGGCGACGACTGGATCGACGGCGAGGAAGGCTGCGATTACATCGACGGCGAAACCGGCAATGACACCCTGCTGGGCGGCGAGGAAAGCGACACCGTCTTCGGCGGCAAGGGCGACGACCACATCTTCGGCGACGATGCCGACGGCAACTACAGCTATGCCGACGGCGACCGCGGCGACTACCTCTATGGCGAACTCGGCGACGACTGCATGGACGGCGAAGGCGGCGACGACTGGATGTGGGGCGACATGGGCCAGTCCGGCGAAACCGCCAAGGATGGCCATGACACCATGTACGGTCGCGACGGCGACGACCGGATGAACGGCCAGGGCGGCCACGACCGCATGGCAGGCGGCCTCGGCGACGACCTGGTGATCGGCGGCTCCGGCAACGACGAAATGTTCGGCGACGAACGCCAGTCGCAGAACGACGACCTCGACTTCGGCGCCGACAACGGCACCGGCAACAAGGACGAGCAGGTCGATGGCGACGACTGCATGCTGGGCGGTGACGGCAACGACACCATGGACGGCCAGGGCGGCGACGACAGCATGTTCGGTGAAGACGACGACGACCTGATGCAGGGCGGCCGCGGCAACGACCTGATGGACGGCGGCGCAGGCCGCGATGACGTCAACGGCGGCGCAGGCCATGACACCATGCGCGGCGGCTCCAACAACGACGTGCTGGAAGGCGGCGCCCAAGGCGACCTGATCTTCGGCGACAGCGGCAAGAATCTCGGCGCCGATGTCAAAGGCTACAAGATCGACTGGGACTGCTGCGACGAGGACGAAGTGCCGACCCAGGCCTCGCAAGAGCATACGGAGATGGAAGACGGGCTGAAAGAAGTCGATTGCCCGGATTGCTACACCCCGAGAGACCGAGGTGAAGACGGCAATGACCGCATCCGCGGCGGCTCTGGCGACGACACCATGTTCGGTGAGGGCGGCGATGACGTCATCGTCGGCGGCCGCGGTGCCGACTACGGCTATGGCGGCGACGGCAATGACCGTCTCTATGGCGGCAAAGGCGGCGACCTGCTGCACGGCAATGACGGCGACGATTGCGTCCACGGCAATGATGGTCATGACCGGCTTTATGGTGATGACGGCAATGACACCATCCGCGGCGGCAATGATTCCGACAAAGCCTGGGGCGGCGACGGTGACGACAAAATCTTTGGCGATAGCGGCGACGACTTCCTTTATGGCAATGACGGCGACGACAAGATCTTTGGCGGCACCGGCAATGACGTGGCCCATGGCGGCGACGGCGATGACACCATCAAAGGCAACCATGGCGACGACTTCCTCGACGGCAACGACGGCAACGACAAGCTGTTCGGCGGCGGCGGCAAGGACGTGCTGCAGGGCGGCGAGGGCAAGGATGTCCTGAGCGGCGGCGGCGACCGCGACTGCCTCTATGGCGAAGCCGGCAACGATGCACTCAACGGCGGCAAGGGGGGCGACTTCCTGGATGGCGGGGAAGGCGATGACCGGCTGTTCGGCGGCAAGGGCAACTACAACGACTTCCTGAAAGGCGGCGCAGGCGATGACGACCTGATCGGCGGCGACGGCAAGGATGTCTTTATCATCGACCTGACCTGGGATGGCGCTACCTTTGCCTCCATGGATGGCACCGACACCATCCACGACTTCGACATCGACCAGGACCACGATGTGCTGCTGTTCCGTGTCACCAATGTGGGCGGCGGCCTCGGCACCTCGGCGCAGGATGCCTTCGGCGCCCTGGACGGCGGCGGCGCTACCGTCACCGACGACGGCACCGACACCAGCATCAGCGCTGGCGGCGCCACGGTGAACATCCTCGGCCTGACCGGCAACGAGGCGCCGTTCACCTCGCTGGGACAGGACGCCATCCCGATCGGCGGCGTCGGCATCAACGCGGTGACCACCGGCGATGCGGGTTCCTATGAAGCGATCCGGGTGCTGGCCTCTGACACCGGCTTTGACGACAGCTACGACAACATTTGGGGTCCCACAGCCGTCTGAGCCTTAGGAACGGCGGATCCGGGGGCAACCCCGGGCCCGCCCAGCCCTGGTTCAGGACAGCGATTTGGTCCCCGGCCAAGGATTGCATCCTTGGACCAGGGCGCTGTTCTCCAGATTTTATAGCTTCAATTCGTGCAGCCGGGGGGCTACGACAATGAAGATAAGACGGGTATTTGATGGTCAGCGGGGCGTGCTTGCCGCCATTTTCACGGCAAGCATTTTTGTAAACCTCCTTGTCCTGACAGCGCCGCTCTACATGCTGCAACTGTTTGCCCGGGTCATGGCCTCGGGCAGCATTCCAACCTTGATTGCTCTGACCACCGGCGCCGCGATTGCGCTGGTGTTCTTTTTTCTGTTCGACATGATCCGCCAGCGCCTGGTGGCGCGGCTGGGCTCCCGGCTTGAGGCGCGGCTCAGCCCGCTGGTGCTGGACGGCATGATCAGCGGCCGGATGCCGGCTGCGCTGCGGCAGGCGGAACCGATCCGCGACATCCAGGAGCTGCGCGGCTTTGTCACCAGCCCGGTGTTCCTGGCGCTGCTGGACGCGCCCTGGTCGGTGATTTTCCTGATGCTGATCTTCATGTTCAGCCCCATCCTGGGCCTGGTGGCGCTGATCGGCATCGCGCTGCTGTTCATCCTGGGCCTGCTCAGCGAGATGATGGCCCGCAAACCCTTGGAGGAAGCCGGCAAGCAGGCCTCTGAGACCAATGCCGCGGTGGGCGAGATGATGGCCAATGCCGGCCTCATCCACGCCATGGGCAAGACCGCGCCGCTGATCAAGCGCTGGCAGCTCAAGGCGTTCTCGGCGCTGGTGTTCAACACTTTGGCCACCGACCGGATGGCGCTGATGACCTCGCTGGCCAAGGCGGTGCGGATGGGGCTGCAGATCGCGGTTCTGGGCACCGGCGTGGTGCTGGTGATCAACAACCAGCTGACACCGGGGCTGATGATTGCCTCCTCGATCCTCTTGGGCCGCGCCGCGGCGCCGGTGGAACAGTCGATTGCCGGCTGGCGCGGCTTTCTGAAGGCGCGCAGCGCGCAAGGCAGGCTGAACATGTTCCTCGCCCATCTGGGCGCCGCGCCCGAGCGGCTGACCCTACCCGAACCCGAAGGCCGGCTGTCGGTGGAAAACGCCACCGTGGTGCTGCCGGGGCGGCCCGATCCGCTGCTTTTGGACATCACGCTGGAGCTGAAGCCGGGCCAATCGCTGGGCCTGATCGGCCCGTCGGGTGCCGGCAAGACCACATTAGCCCATGCATTGGCCGGGCTGCAGCCCTTGGTGCGCGGCCATATCCGCATCGACGATGCCGCCCTCACCGACTGGGATCCGGCGCAGATCGGCCAGCATATCGGCTTCCTGCCGCAGCGGGTCGAGCTGTTCCAGGGCACGGTGGCGGAAAACATCGCCCTCCTGGACCCTGAGGCCAGGCCTTCGGATGTGGTGGCGGCGGCCAAGCTGGCGCAGGTGCACGGGATGATCCTGGCCCTGCCCGGCGGCTACAACGCCGAAGTGGGGCCGCGCGGCGAGTTCCTGTCGGCAGGCCAGCGCCAGCGCATCGGCCTCGCGCGCGCCTTCTTCGGCGACCGCAAGCTGATCATCCTGGATGAGCCCAATGCCAATCTCGACCCCGAGGGCGAAGAGGCGCTGGCCACGGCCATCGAGGAAGCCTGCGCCCGCGGCGCTGCGGTGGTGGCGGTGACCCACCGGCTCAGCCTGCTGCGCCGGGTCAGCCATGCGGCGCTGCTGCAAGAGGGCCGCATCGCCCGCTTCGGCGAAGCCCGCCATGTGATCGAGGCAGCAGCCCAGCCGCTGGCCCGCGCCCAGGCCGCCCAGGCTCAGGACGACCCTAAGATCGCCCCCTTCCGCCACCGCAACGCCGAAGGCGGGCAGGCAAAGGGGGCAGACGGCCCCCGGAATGAAGGAGCAAGCGCATGAGCCTGGTGGAACATGAAGACCGCAGCCCGGCGCCGCAACCCGGCAGTGCTGCCGCCAAAAGCGGTTTCCGCGACCTGATGCCCGCCGGCAGCAGCCAGGATGTGCCGCTGCCGCAACGCCCGCCGACCCGGGTGCGGCGGCTGGTGCTGTGGATGGTGGTCTGCGGTTTCGGGCTGTTCGGCGGGCTGGTGTTCTGGGCCGCCAAGGCGGAACTGACCAGCGCGGTGGTGGCCTCCGGCGCCTTCAACGTGGCCGGCGACCGGCTGGCGGTGCAGCACCTGGAGGGCGGCATTTTGCGCGAACTGAATGTGGCCGAGGGCACCCGGGTGGCCAAGGGCCAGGTGGTGGCCCGGCTTGACGGCCGCCGGATCCAGGCGCAACTGGCGATCCTGAACGGCCAGCTGGCCAGCCTCTTGGCGCAGCAGGCGCGTCTGCAGGCGGAACGCAAGGACAGCGACGTGCTGCAGCCGGGGCCGGAGCTGGCCCGGCTCACCGCCCAGGCGCCCGAGCTGGCGCAGCTGGTGGCGCTGCAGCAGGATCTGCTCACCTCCAACCGGGCGCTGTATCAGGGCCAGATGGACATCCTCGAAGGCCGCGTCAGCCAGCTGGAGGATCAGCTGGGGGGCCGCGATGCCCGCATCCGCGCCACCGAAGAGCAGCTGGCGCTGGTGCAGGGCGAGCTGGCCGATCTGGCCGGATTGTTCGAAAAAGGCCTGGTGCCGAAAACCCGCATCAGCCAGCGGCAGATGCAGCAGAGCGGCCTGCTGGGCACCCTCGGCGCGCTGGAAAGCGACCGCGGCAATGTGCTGGAACGGATCGGCGAGACCGAAGAGCGGCGGCTGCAGGCCGGGCGCGACCGGACGGCGCGGCTGGCGGCGCAAAGCCAGGACGTGCAGGAGCAGCTCCTGGACCTGCGCCAGCGCCTCGACGCCGCTTGGGACGTGGCCGAGCGCCAGATCATCCGCGCGCCGCGCGATGGCCGGGTGGTGGGGCTTTCCATCAACACCCTGGGCCAGGTGGTTGATCCCGGCCAGACCATCCTGGAGCTGATGCCCGAGGATGCCGGCCTGCTGGTGGAAACACGGGTGGCAGTGGCGGATATCGACGAGGTCTCGATGGGCAGCCAGGCGCGGGTGCAATTGACCGCCTACAGCTTCCGCAGCACGCCGCCGGTCCAGGGCGAGGTGGTGATGGTGGCGGCGGGCAGCAGCACCGACCGGGCCACCGGCGAATCCTACTACCCGGTGCATATCCGCATCAAGGACGCGGATCTGGCCGCCCTGCCCAATGTGAAGGCCCTGCCCGGCATGCCGGCCCAGGCGATGATCGAAACCGGCCGCCAGACGCTGGCCGACTACCTGATCAGCCCGGTGCTCTCCAGCATGTCGCAGGCCTTGAAGGAAGGCAGCGGCTAGCGCCGCGCCGCAAGGACGGAAGGCCGCGGCCCCGGGGGGAGGACCGCAGCCTGTCCGGGCCCGCTTCAGCCGCCAGGCTGAGGCGGGCCTGTTAACTTGACCGCCTGCCCCGTTTCGTCCTGCTCCTGCCCCGCTTCCCGGCCCCGCGCTCTGCCGTCCTCCCCCAGGGGGCCAGCCGGCCTGACCCATGGCAGGCCGGGGATACCCCTCCGCACCCCGCGCCTATCCTTTGGTGCAGCCGGCAACCGCCTCTCCCCATGCTAGAAAAGTTTCAACGCAAACACAGACGACCCAACACAGACCGCCCCCGGACGCACCGCCCCGGAATGCACCGCAAGGAGACAGCCCATGACCCTGATCAGCACCCTCACCGGCCTCACCGCAAGCCTGGCAGCCGTGGCCGCAGGTTTCCTCCTGGGCCTTCCGCTGCTGGTCCTGGCCATTCTCTATCCGGTTGCCGGCGTGATGGGCTGCATCGCCAGCCAATGGGCGCTGGAACAGCGCGAGCGCCTGGCAGCCGCCGTCCCGCAGCTGCCCTATTACAGCCCCCAGGCCTATTTCGGATAATCCGCGCGGCTGATGCGCCGCCCCGGCCGGTCCCGGCCGGATCTGCCCTCCCCCGGCCGGACCTGCCCTCCCCCGGTTGGGCCCGGCCTGCCGCTCCCCCGGTTTCAGGTTTCACCTCCCCCTCCCCCCTCCGCTGAGGCCTGAACCCGGGGTTTTCTCTGCCGCAGCTTCTGCAAGCCCCCCTGCAAACACGCCTCCTGGAAATAGGTCCGATTCGGACCAAATGTTTCGCGCGCGAAACATTTGGTCAATCATGCTGACCTTTTTTGGAGAGGACGGAGTTCCGCCTTTCCACGGAAAGGCGGAGGCCTGCGGCGCGGGTATTGAGGACCAGAAAGAAGCGGCAGGACCAGCAAAGCCGACCTGCTTCTTTCTGGTTTCAAATACCCGGATTCCCCGGCAGCCCCGGGGGCGCGGCACTGGCTACTGCGCGGCGCGTTTGCGGACCCAGCCCAGAAACGCCGCATCCGGCACTCTGAGCCGCGGCGCACCGGAGCGCAGCCACATGGCGCGCCACTCCGCCTCCAGCGCATAGGCGTCGGCGCCGGGGATCAGGGCGCGGGCCTGCTCCAGCGTCTGCGGCTTCAGGCTGGGCGCATTCAGCACCGCCTCAGTCACCGCCCCCTTCTGGGAGAAGCGGATCAGATCGCCCTCCAGCTCCTCCAGCGCGTAATCCGGCAACGGCTGCGCCTCAATCATGTCGCGGATCATCTTGCGGAACACCCGGCGCGGTGACGCCGAGCCGGATTTCTTCAAGAGGGTTTCCACCGAGACCTGCCAGCTGTTCTGCCGTCCGCAATGCTTGCGCGCCAGCTCATAGATCCGCCGCTCCAGCGGTTTCCTGAGCCGGAAATAATCGCGGCTGAGCGTCAGCACCGATTTCGACAGCACCGCCCGGTACAGCCAGTCGCTGAGCGTCACCGCCACATTGACCATCTTTCCCCCGCGGGCTTTCCTCACGATCTCCCATTTCTCGATCAGCCCGAACCCGGTGGTGACCTCCTGGCCGCCGGTGACGATATTGGTGGTGATGCGGGTGCCGGCCAGCCGCTCAAACGCCTCGCGCAGGCGGCGGTAGGCATCGCCGGAGGTTTCCCGGTTGGTCGCCAGCAAGAGGTCATGCGCTTTCAGATGCAGGGTCCGGCTCACCTGGCGGCCGGCATTCAGCGCCGCCATCAGCTGGCTGATGCAGAAGATCAGGATGTCCTTGTCGTGGATCGTCGCCAGCCCTTTGACGGAGGGCGTCACGGTGATCTCAGCGCCATTGTGCTGGTAGTTCAGAATGCGCCGGTCCGGCCGGGTGCCCAGCGAGAACAGCGGATGCTCCATCGACGCCAGATCGTTTTTGGGGATCGCCCCGAAGATATCGCAGAGGAAAAAATCCCCCTGCCCTTCTGGCGGAATTCCCGCCGCTGTCAGCTCTGCTGCCATCTGCCTGCCCGTAATCTGCTCTGCCGGCCGCCGGATTTCTGCGAATCCTGTGCGGCTGTTTTATCGTGGTTTTGATTACGCTCACCCTAGGGTTATCCACAAGCCGCGGCAACGGGGGTTCGGAATCGCATTGTCGGGGGTTCGGAGTCGTTTGATCGGGGTTTCAGAGTCACTGCCCCGGAAAAATACTGCCCGATCGCCAATGAAAAAAGGGCTTTGCGCAGGCCCCTCGCTCTCTATAACTAATAAATAACTCATAATTAACAGGGCAGATTTTTTTGACCGCCCTGAACAGCCGCCGCTGAACCTGCCGCAACTGTTGAATTTGCTTAGAAAAATCAGGGGAGATGCGCATTCTGCTTCCATGTGCGGTGTTTTCTGATATCCTGCCAAAAAGGCAGCACATCAGGCTGCAGGGCAGCAAACAGCAGCATTCCACACCGGCAGGGCCGCAAGGCTCACACACAGCAGGCAGATCTTCATGGCGCGAGATATCCACAGGAAAGACCTTCCCCGGGCAAGCAGCAGCCTGCCCCCCTATTTCAGCATCGATCCCGATGCCGCCCTGGCGGATCTCGATGCCCCTGCCAGCACCGCGGGCTTTGCCGAGATCGCTGCCGCCTGTGCGCAGGGGCGCGCCGATCTGGCCAGCCGCGGCATGAACGAGGAGGGGCGCAAAGAGCTGCGGCTGTTCTCCACCTGGGAAATCACCCGCTATCTGATCCCGGTCGCCCAGGCCCATTTCCGCCGGGTGCTGAAGGCCAATCCCGATCTGCCCCAGGGCCGTTCGGAAACCGAAGGCGGCGCCAAGTGGTTTACCCTGGACGAGGTGCTGCGCTTGCGGGCGCATTTCGGAAGCCAGGGATCGAAAGCCAAGGAATACATCCCCTACCGCCCCGAAGGGCTGCCCGCAAAAATGGTCGCGGTGGCCAACTTCAAGGGCGGCGTCGGCAAGACCTCCACCGCGGCGCATCTGGCGATGTCGGCCGCGCTGGATGGCTACAAGGTGCTGGTGATTGATCTCGACAGCCAGGGCTCGATGACCTCGATCTTCGGCGGCCGGGTTGAAGACGAATGGCAAACCGCCTTCCCGCTCCTGGCGCGCCACTACGGCGAGCATCTGCGCATGGAGAACCAGCGCCGCCTGGACCGCGGCGATGCCCCCCAGCCGCTGGACGAAGCGCTGGATGCGGCGATGGAGATGACCGCTAGGGACGTGATCCAGGACACCCACTGGCCGAACATCGACCTGATCGGCGCGCAGCTCAATCTGTATTGGGCGGAATTCCAGATCCCGGTCTGGCGGATGGCGGCGCGCTCGTGGAAGTTGTGGGATGCGCTGACCGAGCGGCTGGAGGCGGACGGGGTGCTGGAGCAATACGATGTGATCTTCATCGACACGCCGCCCGCCCTTGGCTACCTCACCATCAACGGGCTGTCGGCGGCCGACATCCTCTTGGTGCCGATGGGCGCGTCTTTCCTTGAGTTCGACTCGACGGGCCGTTTCTTTGACATGCTGCATTCGACCTTTGCCTCGATCGAAGAGGGCGAGAACCTCGCTGCCCGCGCCCTGGGCCGGCCCGGTCTCAGCTTTGAGTGGGATGCGGTGCGCACCGTGATCACCCGCTACGACAGCGCCCAGCAGGGCGAGCTGGCGGCACTCATGCAGGCCTATATGGGCCGGGTACTGTCCCCCCACAAACAGGATTACACCGCGCTGATCGGTCAGGCCGGCGAACAGGTCAGTGGCATCTACGAGGCCGACTACCGCGACTTCAACCGCGAGACCTATGCCCGCGGGCGCGAAACCTTCGATGAAACCTACGCCGCCTTCAAGAAGCTCTTGATCGGGATCTGGCGGCGCGAGGCGTTGCAGGATGCGCAGGATCAGCGCGCGGCGGGCTAAGGCCCTAACAAGGAATTTCCGGCAGGATAGCAGCCCGGGGACAGGAAGACAGGTCAGGACAGGACATGGCAAAACGCAAACGGCTTTCCCCGGCGCAGACCGGCTACCTGACGGCGGCGCCCGCGGGCAAACCCGTCCTTGGCACCGCGTCCAGTGTGGGGGCCGCCCCGATTGCGCAGGTCGCCTCGGATGCTTCGGCTCAGGCGGCGCTGCAGGAGCTGTCCGGAGTGCTGGAAAACGCCCGTGCCAAGGGGCTGATGATCGAAGAGCTGCCGCTGGAGCGGATCGACGAAAACCACCTGGTGCGCGACCGCATCGAACAGGACGAGGAAGAGCTGCAGGCGCTGATGGCATCGCTGCGCGCCCGCGGCCAGCAGACCCCGGCGGAAGTGGTGCCGCTGGAAGATACATTCGGCGGGCGCACCCACGGCCTGATCTCCGGCTGGCGCCGCCTGACGGCCCTGCGCAGGCTCTACGCCGAGACTTCAGACCCTAAATTCGCTACGATCAAGGCGCTTGTGATCAAGCCCGACAGCGCCGAAGCGTCTTATGTGGCGATGGTCGAGGAAAACGAGATCCGGGTGAACCTCTCCCATTATGAGCGCGCCCGCATCGCTGTGCGCGCCTGTAAGGAGGGCGTCTTCACCCGCCGCAAATACGCGCTGCAGGCGCTGTTCGGCAATGCCACCCGCACCAAGCGCTCCAAGATCGGCAGCTTCGTCACCCTGGTCGAGGCGCTGGACGCGGTGCTGTTCTACCCGACGGCGATCAGCGAAAAACTGGGCCTGGCGCTGGTGCGCGAGATCGAAGCGGACGAAGGCTTTGCCACCCGCGCCACCCAGGCGCTGCAGGCTGCGGACCGCTCCAGTCCCGAGGCAGAGCTAGCGGTGCTGACCCGTCTTGCGGAGGGCAATACGGCCATTCCACCCAAGTTAGTGTCTGATACCCCCCCTGCCCCGGCTTATGACGCGGCTCCCAAACCGCCATCTCCGCCGGTGCCGCCGCTGGTCAGCCGCCCGCGGGTGCGCGATGTCTATGACTGGGACGCCGCCCAGCCCGGCGAGCGGATCTCGCTGCCGGCTCCGGGTGGTGTGAAACTGGGCTATACCCCCAGCGAACAACGTATCGAGATCAGCGGCCCCGGCGTCAACACCGCCCTGGTCGAGGCTTTGCAGGCCTGGCTGAAAAATCTCTGATCAGCGCCTGCCAGGCTTTCATCTTTCCCCAAATACTCCCGCCGGAGGCCACGGGCTTTTCCTCGGAAAAGCCCTTTTCAGTCTCTGATACCCGCCAGGAGCGCGACTCTGAATAAGGTCAGCATGGTTGACCAAATGTTTCGCGCGCGAAACATTTGGTCCGAACCGGACTTATTTTACGGCACCGTTCATCTGCCCCCGGCCCACCGCCACATAGCTCTCGAAACCTGCCTGTTTGGCGGATTTGGGCGAGTAAATATTGCGCAGGTCCGCCATCCGCGGCACCTCCATCTTGCGCGCCAGCTTCTTCAGATCCAGGGCGCGGAACTCGTTCCATTCGGTCAGCAGCACCACCAAATCGGCGTTCTGCGCCGCCTTATAGGGGTCCTCCTCCCATTTGACGCCGGGCAAAAGCGCCTCGCCCTCGGCCTTTCCTTGCGGGTCTACCACCCGCACCTTGGCGCCGCCGCCGACCAGGGCCGGCACGATGGTCAGGCTGGGCGCATCGCGCATGTCATCGGTATTGGGTTTGAAAGTGACGCCCAGCACCGCCACGGTCTTGCCGTTGAAGGACCCGCCGCAGGCATCGCGCAGCTTCTCCACCATCCGTGCCTTCACCTCGTCATTGACCCGCATCACCGTCTCGGTGATGCGCATCGGAAAGCCATGGTCCTGGCCGATCCGCGCCAGGGCGGCAGTATCTTTCGGAAAACACGAACCGCCATAGCCGGGACCGGCGTGCAGGAACTTATTGCCGATGCGGCCGTCGAAACCGATGCCGCGGGAGACCTCCTTGACGTCCGCGCCGACCCGCTCGCAGAGGCCCGCCACCTCGTTGATGAAGGTGATCTTGGCCGCCAGGAACGCATTGGCGGCGTATTTGATCATTTCGGCGCTTTCCAGATCGGTGGACAGGACCGGGTAGTCGCGCAGATAAAGCGGGCGGTAGATTTCTGCCATCACCTCGGCGGCGCGGTCGTTCTGCACACCAACCACCACCCGGTCGGGTTTCATGAAATCCTCGATCGCGGCGCCTTCGCGCAGGAACTCGGGGTTGGAGGCAACATCAAACTCGGCCTGCGGATTGGCCTTGGCGATCACCTGTTTCACCTGCCGGTTGGTGCCCACCGGCACGGTGGATTTGGTCACCACCACCGCATAGCCGGTGAGGGCTGCGGCGATCTCTTCGGCGGCGGCCATCACGTAAGTCAGATCCGCATGGCCGTCGCCGCGCCGGGTCGGGGTGCCGACGGCGATGAACACCGCCTCGGCGCCGTCAACCGCTGCCGCCAGATCGGAGGTGAAGCTGAGCCGCCCGGCGGCCACGTTCTTCTCCATCAGCTGGTCCAGCCCCGGCTCATAGATTGGCACCTCGCCCGCCTGCAGGCGGGCAATCTTGCCGTCGTCCTTGTCGACGCAGATCACGTCATGGCCGAAATCCGAAAAACAAACGCCGGACACCAACCCGACATAGCCGGTGCCAATCATTGCAATGCGCATGGAATGCCCTTTCCCCAAGCCCGTTCCGGCGGCTTGGCTGCCGCCATTGTTATGAGTTTAGAGGAATATACAGCGCCGGACAGGGCGCAAGCCGGTTTTTGTGCCGCCGCTGCAGAAGACGAAAATTAGGTCCGGTTCGGACCAAATGTTTCGCGCGCGAAACATTTGGTCAATCATGCTGACCTATTTGGCAAAGATGAATTCCGCCTTCCAAGGAAAGGCGGAGGCCTGCGGCGCGCGTATTTTGAAAAAGATGAAGGGGCGGGGAGGGCGGGGCACTCAGGCGCGGTAATAGTCCCGGTACCAGGCGGCGAAACGGGCGACACCTTCCTGGACGCTGACCAGGGGCTGATAGCCGGTCAGCTGGGTCAGAAGGCTGGTATCGGCCCAGGTGGCGGGCACATCGCCGGCCTGCATCTCCATCATGTTTTTCTGCGCTTCAATGCCAAGGGCCGCCTCAAGTGCCGCGATATACTCCATTAGCGGCGTGGGCTGGCTGGCACCGATATTGACCACCCTGAAAGGCGCCACCGGGCTGAGGCTGTCCTGCTCTGAGACCGGCTCCTCGCTCGGCACCGCCGCGATCAGCCCGGTGATGCCGGTGACCAGATCGTCGATATAGGTGAAGTCGCGGCTCATGCGGCCATGGTTGTAGACGTCGATCGGCTGGCCTGACAGCATCGCCTTGGTGAATTTGAACAGCGCCATGTCGGGCCGGCCCCAGGGGCCGTAGACGGTGAAAAACCTGAACATGGTGACGGGCAGGGCGTAAAGATGGGCATAGGAATGCGCCATCGATTCATTCGCCTTTTTGGTGGCGGCATAAAACGACATCTGGTGGTCGGCCTGCTGGCGTTCTTCAAACGGCATTTGCGTATTGGCGCCGTAAGCCGAGGAGGTGGAGGCCATCAAGAGATGCGCAGGCGGACGGGCGCGGGCGGCTTCCAGAAGTTCAAAGACACCGATCAGATTGGCCTCAAGATAGTCGCGCGGCGCGTCAATGGAATGGCGCACCCCGGCCTGGGCCGCCAGGTGGATCACCGCATCCGGTTTGTGGTCCTCAAACAGGCCCATCAGCCGGCCGGGGTCTTCCAGCCTGCCGATGACGGGGGTGAAGCCCGGGGTCTGCGCCAGCATCGCATGGCGGCGCTGCTTCAGCGTCACGTCGTAATAGGGCGACAGGCAATCCAGCCCGATGACCCGCCAGCCTGCCGCCAGCAGCTGTGCTGCCAGGTGATATCCGATGAAGCCGGCCGAACCGGTGATGAGAGCTGTTTGCATGGGTCTTAGGTGGCGGCTTCCTGCCGGTCTGTCAAACGCTTTGGCAGGCGGAAAGAGAGCGGAAAGGCGGGCAGGGGAAGGCGAACAGGGGTAAAGGATTTGACAGCGGCGGGGATTTATGAGCTTTCGGACCCGCATATTCGGCCTCAGTTATCAGCGGCCTCAACGACCATCAGTCAGGCAAGGAGCCCCCGGTGAATACAGCACAGGCAATCGGCACAGTTGCAGCGGAACCGGCGGGAACCGGGAGCGGGCAGGGCGCTGAGCGTGGGGCCGGGCGGCTGGTGGCGGTGGTGGTGACTCACAACCGGCTGGACAAGCTCAAGGCGACGGTGGCGCGGCTGTTGGACAGCCCGGGCCATGAGCTGGCGGCGCTGGTGGTGGCCGACAATGCCTCGACCGACGGCACTTCTGAGTGGCTGGCGGCGCAGGAGGATCCCAGGCTGGATATCTGCACCAGCACTGAAAACCGCGGCGGCGCCGGCGGCTTTGAGATGGGCATGCGCCGGGCGATGGAGCAGCACGCGGCGGATTGGCTGGTGGTGATGGATGATGATGCCTGTCCTGCACCCGGCGCCCTTGCGGCCTTTCATGCCCGGCCCCGGCCGCTGGACACGGCGCTGGCGGCGGCGGTCTATTTCCCTGACGGGCAGATCTGCGAGATGAACCGGCCCTCGGTGAACCCGTTCTGGAACCCCTCGGTCTTTCTGCGCACGCTGCTGAAAGCGCGGAACGGCTATCACATTCCCTATACGGCGTATGAGGCTCCGGCCCCGATGCCCATCGATCTCACCTCCTTTGTCGGGCTGTTCCTGCCGCGGCGGATGGTGGAAGCGGCCGGCTATCCGGATCCGGGGCTGTTTCTGTACGGCGACGATGTGATTTACACGCTGGGACTGCGGCGGCGCGGCGAGACGATCCTGTTCGACCCGGCGCTGCGGTTCGAGCATGACTGCTCGACCTTTCAGAATGACCGGCACCGGGTGTTCCGCCCGTTATGGAAAGTCTATTACGCCTACCGCAACGGGCTGATGATGTACCGCAGGGCGGCGGGCCTGCTGTTCTGGCCGCTGCTTTTGGTGGTGCTGCTGAAATGGCGGCTGACCGCGCGCCGCTATGGCACGGGGCAGCGGGCCGCCTATCTGCGGCTGCTGCGCCACGCGGCCTGGGACGGGGTGCGGGGCAGGACCGGGCGCTCCCATGCCCGGGTGCTGGAGCTGGCGGGCGAAGACTGATCTTCGCCCTTGCCTCCTGCCTCTTGCCGCCGGCCTCAGCGGTTCAGGATATCTCGGTGAAAGCGGCCCATCAGGATCAGCCCCAGTGCAAACAGGATCAGGCTGGCGGCCAGCACATAGGTCACGCTGACGTAAGCGGCGGTATAGCTGGGGTAAAACCCGCTGCGCATCAGCCCAGTGATATGCATCAGCGGGTTGAACCACAGGATGTCCTGCGCCAGCGGCGGCAGATCCTCATAAAGAAACAGCACGCCTGAGGCCAGGAACAGCGGCCGGGTGATCACCGACCAGGCCACGTCCCACAGCGGGTAGAGCCCCATCAGCACGCAGTTCACCGTGCCGACCCCCAGCCCCAGCAGAAGCGAGAGCACCATAGCCAGCACTGCGGGCGGCAGATCCAGCACCGCGCGGCTGTCGGTCACCGCATAGACGCCGCCGATCAGCAGGAAGGTGATCAGGATACCGGTCAGGCTGTTCAGCAGGAACCGGGCCAGCACCGCGTCCAGCCAGGTGACAGCCGGAAATTTCAGCAGCGGCTTGGAATAGGCAATCGCCCGGCCGGTGGTGGCTGAAATGCTTTGGTAGAGATTGAAGGGCAGAAAGCCGGTAGCGTAGAACAGCAGGAAGCTGGTGCCCAGCGACGGAGTGCGGATCACCAGAGAAAAGCCGATCGCCAGGAACAGAATGGCCGCCATCGGTTCGAGAATAGCCCAGAGATAGCCGCCGGGGGTGCGCCCGTAGCGGGTCGACATCTCCCGCAGCACCAGAGCGGCCACCGTGCGCAAGGTGGCAAAGCGCCGGGCGCGCCCGGCGAGGGGCGGTTGGGCCGGGTACTGGGCAGGAGACTGGGCCGGGGGCAGGGCAGGGGCCGCTGCAGGCGTGGTTCTGGTCATGAATACCCATTGTGAATATGCGCTGTGCAGGCGATAATATGAAAGAAAGACGAGGCAATTACAAACGGCTGCAGGCCGGGGTAAGCAGATTATGACACAGGATCACCCGGCGGCGCGGCAAAAGGCTGCCGCCCAGTTCCGTACTGGCCGGAAAGCCGCAGACAGGGACGCCCCGGCCGCAGCGGTGCCCGGCGGCACGGAACAGGCCCGGCCCGCTGCAGAGGCCGGCCCCGCAGAACAGCTGTCCGGAGCGCCCAGCCGCAAGAGCCGCGGCAAAGGCGGCAAGCTCAAGCGGCTGCGCCGCAAGGTCCAGGACGCCGAAAGAGCCCAGGCGCTGCTGGCGCAGAAAGCCGACAGCCTGGAGGCGCAGATTGCTGAAACCCCGGCCTACCCGGTGGCGCGGCCTGCCCATGTCAAGACCCGCCACCGCGGCGTGATCGCCAGCTTTGCGGCATTGGTGCTGCTGCCGCTGGCAGCGGCGGTGCTTTATCTGTTTGCGGTGGCCGAGGATCAATATGCCTCCACTGCCGGTTTCACCGTGCGCAGCCAGGAAAGCTCCGGTGCCAATGAGCTGTTGGGCGGGCTGGCCAGTTTTGCCGGCAATACCACGGCCTCGGATAGCGACATTCTCTATGAATTCATCCAAAGCCAGGAAATGGCCGAAGCGGTCAATGCCCGGGTGGACCTGCGCGGCCATTACAGCCAGTACTGGCCGGCCGACTGGGTCTTTTCAATCTGGCCCGATGCAACGCTGGAGGAGCTGGTCTGGTTCTGGCACCGGGTGGTGCGCATTTCCTATGACAGCGGCTCGGGCCTGACCGAAGTGCGGGTCACCGCCTTTGACCGGGACACTGCCCGGGCGGTCAGCCGCGCCATCGTCGACGAAAGCCAGATCCGCATCAATGCGCTGAACGAGCAGGCGCGCGCTGATGCGATGCGCTATGCCGAGGCCGATCTGATGGAGGCGGTGGAGCGGCTGAAGCTGGCGCGCGAAGAGCTGACCCGGTTCCGCACCCGCACCCGCATCGTCGACCCCGAGGCCGATATCCAGGGCCGCATGGGGGTGATGAACAACCTGCAGCAGCAGCTGGCCGAAGCGCTGATTGAATACGACCTGCTGGCAGGCACCGTCAGCCCGGGCGATGTGCGCCTCAAACAGGGGCAGCAGCAGATCGAGGTGATCCGCGACCGCATCAATATCGAACGCCAGACCTTTGCCTCCAGCAATACCGACACCGGCGGCGTCGGCGAGGATTACCCCTCGCTGATCTCGGAGTTCGAGCGCCTCACGGTGGACCGGGAGTTTGCCGAGGAGACCTACCGCGCGGCGCTGACCGCGCTGGAGGTGGCGCGCGACGATGCCGCCCGCCAGAGCCTGTACCTTGCGACCTATATCACCCCGACCCTGGCCGAGGAGCCGGAATACCCGCGCCGCTATGTGCTGAGCGCATTGGCCGGGCTGTTTTTGCTGCTGGGCTGGTCGATCGGGGTGCTGATCTATTATTCGATCCGCGACCGCAGCTGAGAGGCCGCATATGATCCGCTTCGAAAACCTGACCAAGAGCTTCCGGCTCAAGGGCGAGCGCAAGGTGGTGATCGACAACCTGAACCTGACGCTGCCGCCGGGGAAATCCCTGGCGCTGCTGGGCCGCAACGGGGCCGGAAAGTCGACGCTGCTGCAGATCATTGCCGGCACCATGCGGCCCGACCACGGCCGGGTGGTGTCAGAGGGCAGCATCTCCTGGCCGGTGGGGCTGGGCGGCTCGTTCCACCGCGATCTGACCGGCGCCGAGAATGTCCGTTTCATCGCCCGCATCTACGGGGTGGACACCCGCGATCTGGTCAATTTTGTCGGCGAGTTTGCCGAGCTGGGCAAATTCTACCACATGCCGATGCGCAGCTATTCCTCCGGCATGCGTTCGCGGCTGACCTTCGGCGCCTCGATGGGGATCCGCTTCGACACCTATCTGGTCGATGAGGTGACGGCCGTGGGCGACCGCTCGTTCAAGCGCAAGAGCCGGGCGGTCTTTGCCGACCGGATGAAGCATTCCAGCGCCATCATGGTCAATCACTCGATGGCGCAGATCCGCCAGTTCTGCAATGCCGGGCTGGTGCTGGAGGCCGGGCGGATCCGCTATTACGACGATCTGGACGCGGCGATTGCCGCGCATGAGGCGATGCTGGACTGATCCGGCATCGCCTCATGGCGCCTCAGGCCTTTGCCGGGTCCGGGACCGGGCTGGGGATCGGGCCTGGGACCGGGTCGGCGGCCAGGGTTTTCTCCCAATAGGGTTTGCTGGCCATCTCCGCATAGCCGCTGCGGTAGACCGCTTTCAGGCGGCTGTGATCGCGGCGGAAGGCGGCCAGGGTTTTGGCCATGCGCCAGGCCAGGCTGAAGAAGCGCCGCTTTGAGTGGGTGACGGTATAGCCCTTGCTGCCATCGGTGTTGAGATAGGTGAGCCGGGCGCCGCCGAAGGCCGGGAACACCAGGCCGCGCTCGCCGATATTCAGCACCATCCGGTCGCCGATCGTCTTCCAGAACGGCACCAGATGGCCATTCAGGGTGAACAGGCCCAGATAATGCCGCAGGCGGCGCGGCAGGCGGCTGAAGCGGCGGCGCTCAGCGGTGCTGAGGGTCTCTGCCGGCTGCCAGGCTTCGTCTTTGATCAGCGCCTTGATGTCGGCGCGGCGCGCACTCATGTCGATGTTCTCGTCAAAGAACTGCGGCCCCTGCATCACATCCTGCCAGGCCAGAAGCTGTGCTTCGGCGCTGTCGTATTTGCAGCGCAACAGCGAGCGCAGCATGAAGCGGAGGGCGATTTTGGCGGTGCCGAGCGGGCTGCGCTCCAGCTCTTCGAACACCAGATGGTGGATCAGGTGGTTGCGCAGATCCAGATACAGCGTCTGGGCGCTTTCCTTTTCGGTGAAATCATCCTGGAAGGAGACCACCCCGTTCAGGGTGAAGATGTTGAAATCATTGGCCAGCGAAAAACTGATGTCATCGCCGCGCACAAAGAACGGGAACGGGTGGCGGGCGGCCTGGGCGATGGGGAAGGCGAAGAACCACCAGCCGCCGTAAAGGGTGCTGGGGGCAGAGCGGGCGGAGCTGAATTCCATATCGATGACCTGGCCCGGGTTGCGCAGGTCGAGCCCGTTGTAGAGCGGGCGGCAGGAGCCGTCGAACCAGGCACCGTTTTCCCACATGCACCATTTGTGGGTGTTATTGATCATCGCGCCTGCCAGCGCGGCCTTGGGGTCCCGCGCCAGCGCCAGGAAAGTATAGGCGCGGGCGATGTTTTCCATGTGGAAGGAGGCATCGTCATCCATGAACAGGCAATGGCTGCAGCCGCGTTTGCCGGCCTCCAGAAGCCCGCGGGCAAAGCCGCCTGCACCGCCGAGGTTGCGGTTCGGGTAGGGGGTGACTTTGTCGCTGGCAGCGATGCCGGCGCTCTGGCCGTTGTCGACCACCTGCACGTGGATATTGGCGCTGTGCTCGAATTCTTCCAGGAAATGTTCGAGCCGGGCCACGGTTGTCTGCACCTCCTGCTCGCGCTGGAAGGTGGTGATGGAGACCGCAAGCTGCGGCAGGGCGTCCGGCACGGCGGCGGTGGCAAAGCGGCCGCCGGTCAGGGTGACCTCGTCCCCCAGCGCCAGCACCTCGGCATAGAGCACGCCCTCGATGCCGGGGCCTGCAAATTCCGACAGGTCGATCTGATAGGGGGCGCCTTCCGTCAGGTCGGCGATGTCGCAATAAACCACTTCCCAGGACCGGCTGGGCTGGGCCAGGGTGATTTTGATTTCGGCTTTGCCGCTGCCGGTCAGCTCGGCAAACAGCGTGTCGAACGCGCAGCCGCTGTTCCATTTTCCAAGGCTGAACAGGTTGAAATAGGTGTCAAACCTGACACAGGCCCCGCGGGACAGGGTGTAATGCCCGGTGCTCTGGGAAAAACCGGCCGGGCCTTGAACATGGCAATAAAGATCCTGTTCGGTGCAGATGCCTGGCTCGGGGGTGATGAAATTCTGCAGAGTGATCATGCGGGGGATTCCTTGGGGCCCGGAAACCGGGGTGCGGGCGTATAAACGGTTACTGGCACAAGTCTTGCTGCAGATCTGTGACAAAGCTTTGCAGCGCCGGCGAGGGCAGCTGGGCGGGGTCCAGGCTTTCCAGCAGGCGGATGGCCGCCTGGCGTTCGGGCACCGGGCGGGTTTCGCGCATCCCGTCGAGGGCCGGGAAAAAGGCCGCCTGGCCGGTGAGGCTGCTGAGGTAGCTGTGCACCGGGGCAAAGGCCTCGGCAAGCTGGCTGCGCAGGCTGCTGCCGAACAGTTCCACATCGCGGTTGGGCACCGGCAACTCGCCGGCGGGAAGCTTCAGGAAGACCTCCCGCAGCGCTTTTGCCTCCTCGGGCGGCAGGCGGTGATTGCCCCGGCGGATGATCTCATAGGCGGCGCGCGGCAGCCCGTGGTTGGACGGGCCCTTGTGCGGCAGATTTTCCGGGAAGGCACAGCCAATTTGAGCGGTGAAATCCTGCACCGAGCCGCCGGCCGCCAGGATGCTGTCGTAGTTGCGGATATGCAGCCGGGCATTGCTGAAGATACGGGTCCAGGGCTCCACCATCTTGCGGTAATCGAAATGGATGGTTTTGGTGCTTGCCAATGCCGCGCCGCCGTCCAGGGGTTTCAGTTTGTGGCCGAAGCGCAGCCGCTGGCTGAACCAGGAGGCCATGTATTCATCGGGCCGCCGCAGGGCGCAATACAGTTCCTGTTCGGCATCGGGAAACAGATCGCGCAGCTTACTTATCAGCTCTTCGTGCTTGGCGCCGAAGTTGGCAAAAACCTCGGAGCACAGGATGACGGTGTGCGGCTGCAGCACGCTGACCTGGTTGCGGATTGTGCTCAGCATCGCGGGCAGGCCGGGCAGGGCGCCGTGCCAGGGCGGGGTGCCGCCGCCATGCTTGCTGGCCAGCATCCGGAAGCCAAGCGCATTATGCGGCTCGCGCAGGTTCATGCAGCCAAGGTCCGGCGCGTCCTGGCGGCCAAGCGCCTGGGCCAGAAGATGCGACATGCCCTCGCTTTCCACCGCAGGGTAAAGAATGCCATGCCGCAGCAGCTCCAGGGTGTTGCGGGCCAGATAGGCCTGCAGCGCAGTGGAGCCGACCTTGTGGTGGCCGAAATAGATAATGACTTTCATACCGGACCCGATAACTGAGGTGCTCTGGTTCGCCTATTCGGCAGCGGAGGCAGGCTGCAGGGCGTCTTCGGCATCGCGGACCCGCTTGCCATGCAGGAAGGCGGGCCAATTGACCTCTCCGGCGTCCAGCAGCCCGCTGATCATCCCGGCCATGAGGGTCAGCCCGTGCAATTCGGACGGCGGCAGGTGATCGGCCGGGACGGCGGACTGCGGTTTGGCGATGGCTTTTTTCACGGCCGTGTGCAGCTCGTTCTGCATCAGCGGTTCGCCGCTAAAAAACATGCGGTCCATATTGCGGGCATCCTCCAGGTAGCTGTCGCGAAGAGTCTTCGCCAGAGCGCGGTGCAGCTGCAGCCTGGTGCGCGCAGGGGCCGGCGGCAGATGCCCTGCCAGGCGGGAAAACTCCCAGCCGACCTTGAGCCTGAGGTCTTTGGGCTGGTGCAGCAGCGCCTTCTGCAGCACCTTCAGACGCATCAGATCCTCCAGGCAGAGCGATTCATTGGCCTGGCTTTCGCCGCTGATGGTGAAGGCAAGGCCGCCAAAGGCGTGATGAATGAAATCGCTGACCACGTCGCCCTGATAGAGCTGGCTGCGGATCATCGGGCGCAGGGTGAACCGGTCTGCGAAATGTTCCCGCCAGGCGGCAAACCGCGGCAGGTAGATGAATTCTCCGACCTCCTTGCGCCGGGCCGCAAAGTTGTCCAGATCCGAGCGCAGGGCGCGTGGGGTGCCGACCTTGATGCGTTCGGCAAAACTGGACAGGATGCGGGCCGCATGAGGGCGCACATAGCCGATGATGCGGATCTCATCGGCAGCGTCGGCAAAGAAGGTGCCGGCAATCTCGTGAAACAGTGCTGCCGGGACGGTTTCCAGGGCCTCAGCCGAGACAAGCGCGAAATCGGCCTTTGATGTCTGGATCTGCGCGGCCAGCTTCTTGAAGGGCCTGGCGGCAGCCTGCCGGGCTTCCGGGGTCTCCGCCTTGCCGTAGGCCCGGCACTGCGCCCCCAGGGTATTGCTGGCCAGCCGGGCCGGATAAAAGACGCTGTGCCCGTCCAGCGTCAGCTGGCCTTTGGCAAAGGCCAGCTGAACCGAGGTGGAGCCGGTTTTGTGATCGCCGATGTGAAAAATCAGGGTCTTGCGGCGGGGACGTTCTGAGGCAGGCATATGAGTGCCGGATCCTGTGTTTGGTGCGGGTTTCAAGGCTGTGGTGTAGGGGATTTCCGGGCTATAGACAATCGCCGTCCCGGTTGTGCTTGCGGCCGCAAGCGTATTTGCGCGCCAAGCTGCCGGGCGGGCTGCGCGCCGGGTTGCGCTGAGCGGGAAAACTGTGCAGAGAACCGCAGGTTGCATCAGGCGGTTTGGCGGCCCCGGCAATTTGACAGCGGCATTTCAGGTGATTTGATTATGGCATTGCAATTCTTAAGGGCCGGCCTGCGCGCCCTGGCAGAGAGACGGCGGCGGCAAACCGGGCCGAAGGATACCAGGGTGGAAAACACCAGGGCTGAAAATACCGGGCCTGAACACTCTGGGCCTGAGGCTGACGGGCCTGAATACGCCGGGCCGGCGCCGCGGCTATATGTCTTCGGATCCTCTTCGTCAGAGGTTTTCGATTACATCTTCGGCGCCAGCCGGCGCTACCGCAGCTATTGGGCCGGCGGCTGGTCTGCCCGGGGGCTGCGGAAGGACGCGAACCGGGGCTATGTGCTGAACTGCCTGCGGCGGGCCCGGCCGCAGGACATCATCTTCCTGCACTACGGCGTGGTGGATGCAGCCTTCAGTTCGGGCTACCGCATGGACCGCGGGGATTTCCTTGATCCCGAAAGCTTTTGCCGGGAGGCCGCCGACGGGGTGCGGATGCTGGTGCAGGACCTGCGTGCGGCGGGCTTCAGCAATATCTATACGGTGGCCGTCGGCGCCCCCTGCCGGGTGCCGGAGCGGTATTTCCGCAAACGGTTCAAGCTGCTCGGGCTGCCGCCGCGCTATCAGGCACAGCTTTTGAACCGGATCAACCAATTGATCAGCGGGTTTTGCGACCGGCGGGATCTGACACCGGTTCTGGGGGATGAGCACGGGGTGCTG
Source organism: Leisingera sp. F5 (assembly GCF_001593695.1). Classification (NCBI taxonomy): domain Bacteria; kingdom Pseudomonadati; phylum Pseudomonadota; class Alphaproteobacteria; order Rhodobacterales; family Roseobacteraceae; genus Leisingera; species Leisingera sp. F5. The sequence goes on from NZ_LUKH01000022.1 coordinate 38,146, forward strand.
AAGCGGGAATACCACCGGGCCAAGCCGAATCACCATGCCGATTATGTCAGGATCCAGGAACTGGTCTGGGAGGGGATCCGGGATATTCCCGGTCTGCCGCCGCGCCGCGCGGATTGGCGCACGGCGCTTTATAAAAGCGGTGTGCGCGGCGGGGTCGGCAAGAAAATCAGAGCGGAAAACTACCGGGCGGCCAATCTGAAGCGGTTCGAGCCCGCAGCGGCCTTGCCGCGGGAGAAAGCCCTGGCCGAGGACGCATAAGGCGGGATTGCGGAAAACTGCCGGTCTGCCGGGCGGATACGCAGGCAGCCGGGTTGCCACAGGGGCGGGCAGTCCGTTAGCAGTGGGCGCGAAATGCAGAGATGGGGTCATGGCCCGGCAGCCTTGGACAAAACGTTGATTGGTATGATTGCAGCCCGGTTCAGAAAACACCTCCGCGCCCGTTTGAGTTCGGCCTTGCTGGCGCTTCGTGCGGGCAGGGTGCGGGCCTGCCGGCCGCAGGCTGCGGCTGAGGCCCGGCTTTATGCATTTGGATCCTCGTCCTGCGAACTGTTTGACTACATCTTCGGAACCAGCAGCCGCTACCGCTCCCATTGGGCCAGCGGCTGGTCGGCCCGCGGTTTCCTGAAGGCGGAGAACCGCAACTACGTGCTGGCCTGCCTGCAAGGCGCCAGCAGCGATGACATCATCTTTTTGCAATACGGCAATGTGGATGTGCAGTTCAATGCGGCGCACCGGATGCGGCTGGGCGATTTTCTGGATCCGGCGGGGTTTTGCGCCGAGGCGGCGGAGGGGCTGCTGAAGATGGCAGCGGATCTGCGGGCGGCAGGGTTCAGCAGGGTCTATTGCATCTATGCCGGGCCGCCGGTGCCGCTGCCGGGCTGCTATTACCGCAAAGGCTTCGGCCTGCCCGCGGTCCCGGCCCGGTTTCAGGCGCAGATGTTCCGCGAGATCAACCGCTTGCTGGCAGGCCGGGTTGCACTGGTGGATATGAGCGATGTGCTGGCTGATGAGCACGGCCTTCTGAAAGAGCCGTTCCGCCGTCCGTTCCCGGATCACCACGCGGATTACACCCGCATCCAGGAGCCGGTTTGGGCGCGCATCCGGGACATTCCGGGGATGCCGCCGCGCCGGGCCGAGTGGCGCAGCCAGCTGTATCCGCATTGCCCGCGCGGGATCAGCAGACTGATCAGCAGGGCCGATCTGCGGCCGGCCGATATCGCCGCGCGCGAGGCGCTGGGGCTGCACCCGAAGCTGCGCGGACGCTGCCGGCCGGATGCGGCAGAACGTGAAATGACAGGGGCGCCGGCTTGAGGCCCCCAGGGAATATGAGAGGACAGGACTAATGGCGGCAGGTAATTTTCTGATGGTGGGCGCAGGGCTTTCGGGGGCCGTGATCGGGCGGCATCTGGCCGAGGCCGGGCACCGGATCACCGTGATCGACAGCCGCCCGCATGCCGGCGGCAACTGCCACACCGAGCGCGATGCGGACACCGGCGTGATGGTGCATGTCTACGGGCCGCATATCTTCCACACCGATGACGCTGAAGTCTGGGACTATGTGAACAGTTTCGAGAGCTTCATGCCCTATAAGAACCGGGTGAAATCCACCACCCGCGGGCTGTCGGGGCAGCAGGAAGTGTTCTCGCTGCCGGTGAACCTGCACACCATCAACCAGTTCTTCCGCAAGACCCTGCGGCCCGAAGAAGCGCATGATTTCATCGTCAACGAACAGGCCGATACCTCGATTGAAAACCCCGAGACCTTCGAAGAGCAGGCGATGCGCTTTGTCGGCAAGGATCTCTATGAGGCGTTTTTCAAGGGCTACACCATCAAGCAATGGGGCATGCACCCTTCCGAGCTGCCGGCAAGCATCCTGAAGCGGCTGCCGGTGCGCTTCAACTATGATGACAATTACTTCTTCCACCAGTTCCAGGGCATGCCGGAGAACGGCTATACCGCGATGATCGAGAAGATCCTCGATCATGACAACATCACCGTTCAGCTGGAGACCGCGTTCACCGCTGAAATGGGCGAAGGCTTTGACCACGTGTTCTATTCCGGGCCGCTGGACGGCTATTTCGGTTATGAGCTGGGACGCCTCGGCTACCGCACCCTGGATTTTGAGCGCTTCACCCATCAGGGCGACTACCAGGGCTGTGCGGTGATGAACTACGGCGAGGAAGAGGTGCCTTTCACCCGCATCACCGAGCACAAGCATTTCAGCCCCTGGGAGGATCACGAAGGATCGGTTCTCTACCGTGAGTTCTCGCGGCTGGCGGAGCCCGGCGACATTCCCTATTACCCGGTGCGCCAGGTGAAGGAGAAGGAACTGCTGGCCGCTTATGTGAAGCTGGCGGAGGAAACCCGCGGCGTCACCTTTGTGGGCCGCCTGGCCACTTACCGCTACCTGGACATGGATGTGACCATCCGCGAAGCCCTGGACGCCGCCCGCGGCTTTGCCGCCTGCCTGGAGCGGGGCGAAGCCGCGCCGGCCTTCTTTACCGCGCCGTTGTGAGGTCTGCGTTGCGGGCCACAAAGGCCCGCAGTTGTGCCCGGTCCTCTGCATCCAGAAGGCTGGTGCGGGCCCAGCCTTCCGGCCCGGCACCAGTGCGGATTTCACAGAGTCCTTCGGTGCCGGTGGAAAATATCTGCTGCAGTTCCGCGCGCTCGCTTTCGATGTGCCGGGTGATGGCCGCAGCGGTGTCCGCGCTGATATGCAAGCTGGTGCCGCGGCGGTTTGATGTTTCCGGCGCGCGGCAAAAATCCGTGTCCAGCAGCTGCGGGCGCAGCCGGGCGTAGCTGTCCTGATCTGTCAGGGTCTGCACATATTCCAGCTCTGCAAGCTTGCGGTTGCTGACCCGGCGGTTGCGCCGTCCTGCGGCCTCCGGAGCCGACAGGCCCAGCAGGCTGCAGAAATCCCCCAGCATATCCGGCTGCGCGAGATCCAGCGGTTCGATCGACCGCAGCATCAGAACCTCAGGCGGGAAATGCGCCATCAGCATCCGGGCATAGCGCAGATTGGAATAGAGCGGAAACCCCCGGCTGTCTTCGAAACAGCTGAGGAATTTTTCGATCGAGGGCGCGCCATCGGCGTAGAATCTGTGCCGGTTGATCTGGAACAGCCCGGCCCGGATATATTGCGCGTAGCAGGATTCCGCAAAATCATAAGGATTGCGGAAATAGGCCACAATACGGACCTGCCAGCCCGGCATCTGCGCCTGCAGGGCCTTGTAAAGCGGCAGCAGGTTGCTGCCGGGAAAGGCATTGGCCCAATGTTCGCAGGACAGCACTATGCGGCTGCAGTCCTGGTCAAGAGCTTCGGCGGTGATCCGGGCCAGCGCTTGGGGCAGCATCTTTGGCGGCAGCTTTGCCAGCGGCAGATGGTTGCGGTAGCCATCCGTGCTGCGCCAGGCCTGGGGGTAGCAGACGCCGTGAGCCTGATGAACGGTCCCGGCCGCTGCCATGTGCCGCTGGATGGTTGTCGAGCCGCATTTGGGCAGGCCGATGTGCAGCCAGGTCTGGCGCGCGGACGGATCGCTGCGGACCGCAGGTGCCGCATCCGGAACGGCTGCCGGGGGAGGTGCGGCCTGCTGCTGGGCGGCGGCAAGGAGGTCGCTTTCACACTGGGCGAGAAAGGCCATAACCGGTGGCGGCGCTTCGGCGGCAAAGAAGGCCTGGGCTTGGCGGGCGAGTTCGGGGCGCAGCTCTGGCTGGATGAAACGGCCGATCCATGCCAGCAGCCCGGCTGTAAAGCTGTAAAAGGGGAGGGCAAAGATGCTGAGATTCCCACGGTTGCGCAGTTCTGCGGACACGCGGGACAGGGCAGTAAAAACCTGCAGCCGCTCCGGGCCGTTGCGGTTGGTCAGCCGGTCCTGGCCTGGCGCAACGTAATGCATCACCCCGACCCGGTCGCTGGCCAAGATGGTCTTGGCGTTGAGAAAGCTGCGCCAATGCAGCTCTACGTCATTGTGGACCGCGATTTCGGTGCAGCGGATGGCGTGTTCCCGCAGGAAGCCGGTGTGGTAGATTTTGTTCCAGGGGTAATTCGCCGTCTGGCACAGGCTGGCGGCGGCGGCGGGGGACACCTCTGACAGGGCGCCTACATCCGTTCCGGCAGTGCGCCACAGGGCCTGGTCTGCGGGCATTTGCCCCCAGTAGCCATCGGCGCCGCGGCGGCTGTCGTGGTGCTGGAATATACAGAAGTCAAACTCCCGGCCGTCCAAATCCCGCAGCAGATCCGGCAGTTCGCGCAGCGGCAGATCATCGGCATCAAGGAACAGCACATGATCCGTGGCCGCATGCGGGAGCGCCAGGTTGCGGGCCGCCCCGGCGCCGCGCGGGCAGTCCTGGCGCAGCAATGTGATGCGCTCCGGCGGCAGGCCGGCTGCAGCGGGCAACGGATCAAAGGCAATCGCAGGCTCTGAGCCGTCGTCAGCGATGATGACATGGCTGGCGAACTCCAGCTGCCGGATATGCTGCAGCAGGCGGTGCAGGGGAGCTTCGTCATTATGTACAGGGATAATGACAGTCAGATTCATACGATGAACAGGCGCAGGTCGTGCAGATCCAGGCGGAAGCTGTGTGCGGGCAGGAACAGAATCAGCTCGCGCCAGGGGGCTTCTGGCGGCAGGTCCGGCTGCAGGCTGATTTGCAGGGCGTCCAGGTGGCTGGAGGCCTCGGGGTGGGCCAGAATGCGTTTGGTGAAGAAGCAATCGTCAAAGCCGCCTTCGCTGCGGCCCGAGCGGATGCAGGCGCGGATCGCCTCGATCGATGGTGCGGTGCTGCGGCAGGCAATGCCGAGGAGACCAGCCTGGGACATGCTGATGCCGCCGAGGTCCATATGCAGCCCGAACCAGCTGCCCTCGCTGCCGGCGGTGACCTCCAGTTCCAGCAACCGCCCGGCCGGGGAGCGCCACTGGCCGCGTGCTTTGAGCGCGGGATCGGCGTGCAGGGTGATTCCCGGCTGGATCTCACTATGCTCGGCAATATCTCCGCTGGCCTGGCTATCTCGCAGAATCTGCAGGGCGTAATTCAAATTTGCTTCTGGTCCGGCCGCAATATTATCGGTCATTACTGGTGCCTCAGATATCTACCCGTCGAACACTTGTAGTGCCGCGTCCGCTTTGGTTTGTCCATCTGGAAAAGAGGGCGTAAAGCAGGGCGGCCTGGTGCGCGCGCGGACTGCGGTTGAACAGGGGAAGCCAATGCAAAAAGAACTCGGGTTGCTGCAAGGCTGTATATCGGCGGCACGGGCCCTGGCCGGGCAGCAGCCGGAATACGAGGCCGGCGCGGTTTTGCACCGGGCGCTGGAGCAGGCGCAGGAACAGGGCGAGGTCCTGGAGCTGGCGGCCGCGGCGCTGGACCTGGCCGAGCCTGACTGCGCTGCTGCGGCGCTGGCGCGGCTGCCGCAGGCGGCGCCCAGGCAGGCGCTGCAGCGGCGGGCAGAGCGGATGTTCTCCCTGGCCAAGCTGTCGCAGCCGGTGCCGCCAAGGGGCTGGGCGCCGGTGCCTGGGCGTGTGGCCTATGTGCTCTATAGCAGCCTGCCCTGGATCTCGACGGGGTATGCGGTACGGTCGCAGCGGCTGGCGCAGGCACTGCGCGGGGCCGGAGCGGATCTCCATTGCCTGACCCGCCCAGGGTTTCCCTGGGATGAGGATCCGGCCGCGCTGTCGGCTGATATGCCGCTGGACAGATCTTTTGACGAAGAGATCGCAGAGGTGCCTTACCTGCGCAGTCCTGAGCCGCAGTTCGGCAGTTGGCAGAGTTACCCGGCCTATGTGCGCGGCAGCGCCGAGGCGCTGACGGCGCGCTTCCTGGATTTGCGGCCGGCGGTTGTGATGGCGGCGTCAAATCATGCCTGCGCGCTGCCCGCGCAGATCGCTGCCCGGCGCCTGGGGTTGCCCATGGTCTATGACATGCGCGGCTTTTGGGAGCTGAGCCGGGCCGCCCGGGAGCCGGGGTTCCTTGGCGCGCCGCAGTACCGTTATGAGCGCTGGCTGGAAACCCAGGCGGCGCGGCAGGCGGATCACGTATTTGCCTTGTCGCAGCCGATGCGCCAGGCTTTGATCCGCCGCGGGGCAGCGGCGGAGCGGGTCACCTTCTTGCCGAACGGCTGCAATCCGGACAGTTTTGGCCCGGCGGGCCGGGGGCAAAGGCTGGCGGCAGAATTAGAGTTGCCGGAAGGGGTTCCGGTCATCGGCTATGCGGGCAGTTTTCCGGCCTATGAGGGGCTGGAGGATCTGCTGGCAGCCGCTGCCGGGCTGAAGGCCGGAGGCCATCATTTCCGGCTCTTGCTGGTGGGGGATGAGAACGGCACCGGGCTGCGGGGCACGCCGGTGACGCAGGCCCTGCGCCGTCAGGCTGCGAAGCTGGGGTTGGGAGACTGGCTGATCCTGCCGGGCCGGGTGCCTTTTGAGCAGGTACCGGACTGGCTGGATCTGTTCGACATCTGCGTCTTTCCCCGCCGCCCGCTCTTGGTGACCGAGATGGTTGCGCCATTGAAGCCGGTGGAGGCGATGGCGGCCGGCAAGGCCATTGTGCTGTCCTCGGTCGGGGGGATGCAGGGGCTGTTGAAGGATGGCGAGAGCGGGCTGGTCTTTGCCAAGGGGGATACCCCGGGCCTGCAGCGCCAGTTGGCCAGCCTGCTGGAGGACCCGGAGCTGCGCATCCGGCTGGGAGCTGCCGCGCGTTCTCGGGCGCGCCGTCAGTACTCCTGGAGCAGCATTGCTGGCATCATGAGAGATAAGCTGGAAGGCTTGGCTGGCGGAGCCAAGCTATAAAGTACTGGTGGAAGGGGGGCGTTTCAGCGCGCAGGGAATGCAGCCAAAGAAGGCCGGTCAGTGATATTGCAAACCTTATACATGCTGGCATGCACGGCCAGCCACGGTATTGGGGCCGCAGCTCATCCTGAATTTTAGTATCCACTCATAGGAGCAAACCCTCCGGTTTCCAGCCGAAACCGCTTTAGCGTGAAAGAATCCGGTTATGGCCTTACCCTTGGAATATGATACCGGCAAACACTGCGTTTTCTACTACCGCTATCATATCGTGCGGTCCACCAAATACCGCTACAAGGTGCTGCGCGGGGCGTTGCGTCTGCGGGTGCGCGACATTTGCCGCCAGGTCTGTACTGAGAACGGTGTCAGCATCTTGCACGGGGTGCTGTCGGGCGACCACGTGCATATGCTCGTCTCCGTGCCGCCCAAGCTCGCCATTTCGGATCTGGTGCGTAAGATGAAGGGCCGTTCGTCTTACCAGGCGCAGCGGGAATTTCCTGCGATCCGCAGACGCTATTGGGGCTGCCGGTTCTGGGGGCGGGGGTATTTTTCAACCACCAACGGAGCGATCACTGAAGACATGTACTTCAGTACCTGGAAAACCATATCGCCGATCCCACCGGCGCCAGCCGGTAGTCGTTCCGTCAAGCACGCTTAAGCTTCTGCGAGGCTTGACGTAAAGGCGCAGTCACTTTCCAGGATGTGCTATGCTCCAGTGCTTGCACCCGTTCCGCAAATTGGTCGCGTTGATGTGTTGCCGCGCTTAGCTGTTCCTTCAGCAAAGCTATCTCTTTCTGGGTCGCCTCGCGTTCCGCACGCAGCGTGTCAGTTTCCTTTGTTATGGCTTGAATTTCAAGGCCGAGAGTTGCGATGTCGGTGTAACGTTCGCTTAGGGTTTCTTCCTGCTCCAAGAGTAGTTTACGGAGGTCTATGGTCTCTTTTTCCAGGGCTGGAAGGCGATGTCTGAGGCTCTTCAATTCTTCATGCAGCAGATCGTTTTCCTGCCGCGCTTCCGTGAGGTCTCTGTGCAGCTTGGGCAGCGTCTCGTCCTGATCTGCCCGGGTTTTCAGTTTCGCTTGTGTCTTTTGCAGTTCCGCAGTGCTAAGTGCTGCGCTTTGACGCGCCTGGATCAGCTCGGAGGCGGTATGCTCTAGTTCGGCGGTTTTGCTGTGCAGCTCACCCAAGTGCCTGAAGATTGTGCTTGCAGCCATAAAACCAGAGTGCCCGGGTTGGAGTTGCACTAGTCTTAGCAGCCGTTCGGAATGATTGCTGCCGTGCAGGACGATACTGGCGCTCCCGTGCTGCCAGAGCGTGAAATCCTCATCTTCTGCTGCGAAGGCAGCGTGAAAGGCCTCAGCGGCGTCGGCTTCCGGGGCATGCAAAAACAAGATTACGCCGCGCGCTGATAGCTGAGGTAGCCAAGCGTTGCGCAACGCATCTATCAATGCCTTCGACGCTGGTTTGTTGATGACAATCAGGTCGGCTTTGCTGCTGTGGGGCAGAAAGTTAGGAGTTTCTCCTGATGCCTTAACGAAATCCGAAAAGTCTACGTAGTTCCGTTTGTTAAAGTTGACGGTTTCATCGCTGACAGAAACGGGTTCTACGCCGAAGCACAGGCTGTCCAACCCAAGTTTGTCCACGGCCTGGCAGAGCGCAAAGTGAGGCACTGCATCCGCCACTCCCAAAGTGACCGCAATGCGCGGCCGGGCGGCTTCGGTCAGCCAGAACAGCAGCGGAATGTGGCAGAGGACGGGAGAGGTTTCCAGATAGCGCGCGCGCCAGAACAGGGAGCGGCTGGCCAGCGGTGTGAGGATATCCGTTCCTAGCTGCTGGACGCTGTTCGCGTGGGAAGCCTTCAGGCTGTGCGTTATGTCCTGGTGCAATTCGGACTTATCGGCGGATCTCATCGGCGGACCTGTTCAATAGTTATCTGGAGGGCGCTTGCTGTTTATGGGGAGAGCTTGAGAGGAGCAAGGGAAAAGGCGCGTTTTACGTGTGGTCCGGAGGTGCGGCACAGCTTGCTTGGCTTTCATCCCGTGAACCGCTACCCCCTGAGCTGGATTGGCGTTTGAAATGGATTCGGCATGCCCCTTGCAATTGTTGTCCTGGCCGCGGGCCGCGGAACCCGGATGGTCTCTTCCAAACCAAAGGTTTTGCACCCCATTGCAGGCTTGCCGATGCTGTTTCACGCCATGCGCCCGGCCTCCGAACTGCACCCGGACCGCTGTGCCGTGGTCGCGGGGTTTGGCGCGGAACAGGTTTCCCAGGCGCTTGGAAAACATGCGCCTCATGCTGAAATTGCGGTTCAAAAAGAACAGCTTGGCACCGCCCATGCGGTGGATCAGGCGCGCGGGATGCTGGCGGATTTCGACGGGGATGTGATTGTTCTGTTCGGCGACACCCCCTTTATCAGGACAGAGACGCTGCAGGCGATGCTGGAGGCGCGCCGCGCCGGGGCGGATGTGGTGGTTCTGGGCTTCGAGCCCGCCGATCCGGCCCGTTACGGCCGCCTGGTGCTGGCGGACGGGCGGCTGCAGCGGATCGTGGAAGCCAAGGATGCGTCGCCGCAGGAGCTGCAGATCGGATTGTGCAACTCCGGGGTGATTTGCTGCGGCAGAAAAAATCTGTTCGATCTGATCAGCCGGATCGGCTGCGGCAATGCTGCCCAGGAATATTACCTCACGGAAATTGTGGAAAAAGCCAATGATGCAGGGCTGGCCTGCTCGGTGGTGACCTGCGGCGAAGAGGAGACGCTGGGCATCAATTCCCGGTCGGAACTGGCGCGGGCGGAGGCAATCTTTCAGAACCGGGCCCGTCAGGCTGCGATGGCCGGCGGCGTGACGCTGGTGGCGCCGGAAACCGTCTTTTTTGCGCCGGATACCCGGTTGGACCGGGATGTCCTGGTGGAGCCGCATGTGGTGTTCGGGCCCGGCGTGCAGATCGGGGAAGGGGCGGTTGTGCGCGCCTTCTCGCATCTGGAGGGCTGCCAGGTCGGCCGCGCGGCGGTGATCGGCCCCTATGCCCGCCTGCGGCCGGGCAGCTGCATTGGCGAAGGCGCCAAGGTGGGCAATTTCGTCGAGACCAAGAATGCCACGCTGGAGGCCGGCGCCAAGGCCAATCACCTGAGCTACCTGGGCGATGCCCGTATCGGCGCGGCGGCCAATATCGGGGCGGGCACGATCACCTGCAACTATGACGGGGTGATGAAGCACCGCACCGAAGTGGGGGCAGGGGCCTTCATCGGCAGCAACAGTGCTTTGGTGGCGCCGGTTTCTGTCGGCGCGGGTGCCATTGTGGCGGCAGGATCCGTGATCACCCGTGAGGTGTCGGCGGATGCCCTGGCCCTGGGCCGGGCAGAACAGGACAACAAGGACGGCGCCGCAGAGCGTTTGCGGCAGCGGGTCCGCAAGACCGCGGCGGAATAAACGTCAAAGACAATTCAGAGGTTAAGAGTATGTGCGGAATCGTCGGGGTTTTGGGGCAGCATCAGGCGGCACCGGTTCTGATTGAAGGGCTGAAGCGACTGGAATACCGCGGCTATGACAGCGCGGGCATCGCCACCGTGAACGGCGGCCGCCTTGGCCGCCGCCGGGCGGTGGGCAAGCTGGCCAACCTGAACGATCTCCTGGTGCATGAGCCGCTGGCAGGCACCGCGGGCATCGGCCATACCCGCTGGGCCACCCATGGCGCCCCGTCCCTGCAGAACGCCCATCCCCATGCCCGCGAGCGGGTGGCGGTGGTCCATAACGGCATTATCGAGAACTACCGCGATCTGCGCGCCTTCCTGGCGGAGCATGGGCTGAAGGCGGAAACCGAGACCGATACCGAAACCCTGGCGATGCTGTGCGATTATTACCTGCATCAGGGGCTGGAACCGGCGGAAGCGGGCCGCAGGACCATCTCCCGGCTGGAAGGCGCCTATGCGCTGTGCTTCCTGTTCGAGGGCGAGGAGGACCTGATCGTCGCCGCCCGCCAGGGCAGTCCGCTGGCGATCGGCTGGGGCGAGGGCGAGATGTTCATCGGCTCGGATGCGCTGGCGCTGGCGCCGATGACCGCGCAGGTCACCTACCTGGAGGAGGGCGACATGGCGGTGGTGACCCGGGCGGGCTGCGCCATCGAGGATGCCGGCGGCACCCCGGTGGAGCGCCCCCGCAGCGAGATCGCGCGGTCGGTGGCAGCCGTGGGCAAGGATGGCCACCGCCATTTCATGTCCAAGGAGATCGCCGAGCAGCCCGCGGTTCTGGGCGCCGCCCTCAAATATTACCTGGACGGCGGCGAGGGGCAGCGGGCCCTGGAGCAGATCGACTTCAGCCGCTTTGACCGGGTGGTGATGGTGGCCTGCGGCACGGCCTCGCTGGCCTGCCTGACCGCCAAATACTGGTTCGAGCAGATCGCCCGGCTGCCGGTCGAGGTCGATATCGCCTCGGAGTTCCGCTACCGCGAGCCGCCGGTCTCGGACCGCACTCTGGCGCTGTTCGTGTCGCAATCGGGGGAGACCGCCGACACCTTGGCGGCGCTGCGCTACTGCGCGGGCAAGGCCGGCATGATCCTGTCGGTGGTCAATGTGCCCGAAAGCTCAATCGCGCGGGAGAGCGGCCTGGCGCTGCAGATCCATGCCGGGCCGGAAATCGGCGTGGCCTCCACCAAGGCCTTCACCTGCCAGCTGGCGGTGCTGGCGGCGCTGGCGCTGGAGGCGGCGCGCCAGACCGGGGCGCAGCCGCAGGGGTTGCTGCAGGACTACGCGGCGCAGCTGCGCCACATGCCCAGCCAGGTGGCCGAAGCCCTGGGCTGCGAGGCGGAGGTGCGCGCGGTGGCAGCGCAGCTGTCACGGTTCAGCCATGCGCTGTTCCTGGGCCGCGGCGCGCTGTATCCGCTGGCCTTGGAAGGCGCGTTGAAGCTGAAGGAAATCAGCTATATCCATGCCGAGGGCTATGCCAGCGGAGAGCTGAAGCACGGCCCCATCGCGCTGATCGACGAGGAGATGCCGGTGGTGGTGCTGGCGCCGCATGATGAGCTGTTCGGCAAGGCCGTCTCGAACATGCAGGAGGTGATGGCGCGCGGCGGCAAGATCGTGATGGTGAGCGATGCCAGGGGGCTGGAAGAGGCCGGCGAGGGCATCTGGCAGCCGGTCCGCATGGCGCCGGTGCTGGGGCCTTTTGCGGCCATCGCCTATGCGGTGCCGTTGCAGCTCTTGGCCTATCACACCGCACTCGAGAAGGGCACCGACGTGGACCAGCCCCGCAACCTGGCGAAATCGGTGACGGTGGAGTAGGGGGCAGGCAGCCCCGTCAATTTAGGCCGCAGCCTGTGCTTAAAAGGGAACATGAGGAATGTGTGGTATTGCTGGGTTCCTGGGGAGACAGGCAGAGGCATCATTTAACATCCGGGAAATGCTTCGAAGCATGTCTGCGCGCGGCCCGGATGCGGCAGGCGTGTTTCAGGACGGCCGGCTGACACTCGGGCATGCCAGACTGAGTATCCAGGATGTAAGTGCTGCTGCAAATCAGCCGATGCAAACATCTGATGGCGGTTTTGTTCTTGTTTTCAATGGGGAAATCTACAATTGGCGCCAGTTGCGGGGAGAACTGGAGAAACGCTACCCGTTCAGGACGGAGCGATCCGATGCCGAGGTGCTGCTGGTCGGCTATGCGCTGGAAGGGAAATCGTTTTTCTCCCGCTTGGAAGGCATGTTTGCCTTTGCAATCTATGACCGGCGGCAAGGCTCGCTGATCCTGGTCCGGGACCGGATTGGCGAAAAGCCATTGTACTACACGCGGCTGCCAGGCGGGCAGATTGCATTTGCGTCAGAGGCCCGGGTATTGACAGGGGCCGGTGCAGGCCGCCAGGCGGTGGATCAGCAGGCCTTGTATCACTATCTCACGATGCTTTCGCCACCGCCGGGAATGTCCCTGTTCAAGGGCGTGCAGAAACTGAAGCCTGGTTGCTTGCTTGAAATCAGGCTGGAGCGGCCGGAAACGGCCGTTGAAGAAAGCTACTGGGACATTGCGGACATCCTGAACCGTGTGGAAGATCTTTCCTACGAAGACATACTGGAGCGGGGGGAGGCTGCCCTGGCAGAGAGTATTTCCCTGCAAAGCCAGTCAGACACGCCGCTTGCAGTGGCCTTGAGCGGCGGTCTCGATTCTTCCTTGAACCTGGCCTTTGCCGAACAGATCAGGCGGCAGGGCACCGGGGGGGGCTCTAGGCGCCTGTGTGCGGTCAATGTCACCCGGGCGGGCACCCGGGCCTCCGGCGACGAAGCCGTGATCGCAAGAGCATTCAGCAGGAATCTCGGCGTGGACCTGCTCAATGTCAGTTTGCAGGATGAGGATTTCTGGGATGAGTTCGAAGGGCTGAGCTCCGCAGTCCAGGATACACCTGTCTCCTGGCCGGATATGGTGCTGATCTCGGCCATGTCACGCCATGTCCGGGAACAGAGCGGCAGCAAGGTTCTGCTGGTTGGCGAAGGCGGGGACGAGTTGGGCGCCTACAACAGCTACTTCGATGCGATGGACGAGTTTCAGGCGTTTGAGACGGACGGGCCGCATGGGCAGACGTGGGTGCATTCGCTGGTCGATGGCGACCGTCTGATCCCCCGGCGGCTGTGTTTCGGGTTCTACGAGGTAAACAAGGACAAGTTTTGGCGCGGTGAGGCGCCGGAGCGGACGACCTATGACATCTTCCATGACGTGATGCAGGACATCCGCGTGCCTGGAAGCGAAGGCCATGCGCGGAAGATTCTGAACCTGGAGTACAAGCTGCGGCTGCCGGAACTCCTGCTGCCACGGCTCGATTATGGCTCAATGGCACAATCGGTCGAGGCGCGGGCGCCGTTCTTGAGCCGCGCTCTTCTGGAGGCCGTGCTGAGCAGTCGCTTTGAGACCCGTAACCGCGGCCGCCAGGCAAAAGCATGGATTTACGATCTGGCCCGCCGGCATCTGCCTGCTTACATCACCGAGCGGCCGAAATTCGGCTTCGGGCACGAGTTCAAAACGCTGTACAATACGGCCCTGAAGGACCGGTTCGAACGGGAGGTGCTGGGGGACCCGGAGGCGCCGCTATTCGACTATGTCGATAGGGCTTATGCTGCAAATTACTTTGAACGCCTTCGCGATCCGGCGCTGTCGGGAACGCGTATTTGGATTCTGTACTCAGTGAACCAATGGTTGAAGAAGTTCTGAGGACCATGCGAAGAAAAACGGGTAAGGTAGTGTGAAGACATCCATCGGTCAGATAAGAATATGCAGTGGCGTCTGCGACCTGATGTATTGGAGACAAAAGCTGTATCTAGGTGTGCGGTTAGTCACTCGTTGATTCCATGTCAAACGGACGAGATCCGAAAAATATAGAATAAAGTCGCTGGAAGTTATAAATGCTGAACATATCCATATTGGGAAGTCACGTTCTTAAGGGGGCAGTATATTACTTGGGGGATGGGTCATTCTCTCAAAAGGTGTATGCGCCTAAGATTTCTCTAGCCTCGGCAACTGGACCCAAGGTGAAAATGGGGAGAAGTGCATTGGAATTTTCTGCTCTGGATAGTTTTTCAAGAAAAGTTCTGGCTAGAGATTTCAACAAAACGCTGATGGAGGAGCTGGTCTCCGCGGAAACAGACATTCTTCTTGTAGACTTTTTTGATGAAGTTTTTGATTATAAGAAGAATATTGAGAGTAGAGCATGCCTTACGGCATCAAACTATCTCGCGCGCCTAAATCAGGATGCGCTATTTAATGAGGAGTGGTGTGTGATCACTCAAGATTCCTCTGATGCATGGAAGATCTGGGAGGATGGGTGTGTCAACTTTTTGGAAAAACTGCCCGTCAGAATTCGGCTGGTATTGGTAGAGTTATATATTCCCGATAACTTTTTAGATGAGGCAGGGCGCCTCCAAGAATATTCGAAGGAAAAGAAAGAGGGAATAAATAAAAAAAATGAACTTATACGGGAGTGCTACAGAAGGTTTAAAAGATTATCTAACTGCCTGTCTGTGGAGATAGACAGAGAGAGGATTGCCTCCCAAACTCCAGAAAATATGGGGGTCAACCCTACTAATGTTTCAGAAGACGTTTATGCTTACATCGCTTCGCAGTTGGCGGCTGCATTGCACTTGGCAGAACCTACAAAGCAGACGCTTGAGGCTAGGGTTGAAAACCTAATTTCCATATTCGATCCGATTATAGGCTCTCAGGAGGTACCAACAATAGCCGAGCTTCACAAAGCTGGAGTCAAGTACGCTCGGAAGAAGGACGTATTAAAGGCAAAGCAGTGTGAGAGGCTTATAAGTTTAATTAGGAATTCATCTGTTCCAAACAGTGTTGAAATGGGTGCCTGCACTTTTGGTTACGGAGGGATAGGCGTAATTATCAATGCAAATTGCAAAATTGGGGATTTTGTCAATATAGGATCTAACGTTACTCTCGGCGGCGGCAGGGCAGTCAAGGACGATTTTGGGAATGTTAGAGTGGCGCCGTATATTGAGGATCGCGTCTATATTGCGACAGGGGCAAAAGTCCTTGGGGGAATTGCCGTGGGTCATCATTCTATTATTGGCGCCAACGCTGTCGTAACAAATAACATCCCACCTTTCAGTGTCGTTGGGGGAATTCCCGGCAAGGTAATTGCTACAATAAGCAGAGAGAATCTTAATAAATACTCCTCTTACCTGTACAAAGGGGTCCCGCTGGAGGAGTGCGCTAGGTATATGTTTGGAGACTAGAGGGAGCATCTGGACCTGTCGTAGTTTGATGCCGCTCTAAAATCTCATTTATGCGGCCTGGGCCTCGAAGGCCAAGGGGCTTTTCCAGCCTAAAGCTGAGTATCTGCGGCGTGGATTATAGAAACCGTTGATGTGTTCGAAGATAGCGAGTTCGGCGGCGCGGCGTGTTGGCCCCGATAGGTGAAGCGCGGGTCGGCCGCCGGGCAGAACCGGGAATGGGTGTCGACCACCGTCAAGATGCGCAACCCCCTGCCCAGGGCAAGCTGGTCGTGGACGAAGCCCCTGCCGGCAGATTGCGCTTCCGCAATCGCGTTTCGGGCAAGGCATGGCCCAGACGTCGTTCGGGCCCACGGCTTCTTTGCGGTCCTCACGCAGCTTGGCCTTTACCGGCCGCTTCGGGTGCTTGTTGCGGAGCTGAAGCCCCAACCCATTGTAAATCCTGCGGGCCTTCTTCATGTGATCACCCAGCCTTCCCGTCTCAGAAGAACGTGGACGCGGCGGTAGCCATAACGCACGCGGGTCTCTGCGATCTCCTTGATCCGCCGCTCGACGGCAGCCTGGTCCCCTCTCGGGACATCGCTGCGTGATGTCCTGCCGGGCAGTGGTTCGCCGGGACTGGGACTATCCTGAATTTTGTGCCTTGGCGTGGTAGCTCAATTTTGAGGAGACCCACGTATGAGCATAGACAAAGACCTGTTGGACCGGCTGATGGAAGGGCGCTCGCCCGGCGACCTTTTCGGCAAGGAGGGCATTCTTTCCGAACTGACCAAGGCGCTTGCGGAACGTGCGCTGAGCACCGAGTTGGACGAACATCTCAGCGTAGAGCGCGCGCAGGAGCCGCCTGAAGGCCAGAACCAGCCCGCCAATCGACGCAACCACTGCCCGGCAGGAGAGGGGCAGCAGCCAGAAGATTGTGGCCACGGACGCCGGCAAGGTGGTATTGGACATTCCGCGCGACCGGAACGGGACCTTTGACCCGGTTCTGATCGCCAAGTATCAGCGCCGCTTTCCGGAGTTCGACACCAAGATCATCAGCATGTACGCCCGCGGCATGACGACCCGGGAGATCCAAGGCCACATCGAGGAGATCTACGGCTTTGAAGCGTCACCCAGCCTGATCTCGGCCATCACCGACACCGTGATGCAGGAGGTGACGGCCTGGCAGAACCGCCCGCTTGAGCCCTGCTATCCGTTCACCGGGAAAACAGCGCCCCACGCTGTTTTCTGACCCGCTTCACTGTTCATGGATGCGATCCGGGTCAACATCCGCAGCGACGGCGCGGTCTCGAACAAGGCGGTCTTCGTGGCCCTGGCGATCCTGCCGCCCTCTCGGCAGATTTGCCATGCAAATCGCCTGCCGGGTGACAGACGGCACAAGGGACGTTCTGGGCTTGTGGCTCCAGGCCAATGAGGGGGCCAAATTCTGGGCCAAGGTGCTGAGCGATCTGCGCAACCGCGGCGTTCAGGACATCCTGATCGCTGTCGTGGACGGCCTCAAGGGCTTCCCCCAGGCCATCGAGGCGGCCTTCCCCCGAACCCATGTCCAGACCTGTATTGTCCATCTGCTGCGCCATTCCATGAGCTTTGCCAGCTACAAGGACCGCAAGGCCGTCGCCGCGGCTCTGAAGGCGGTCTACACGGCCGATGATGTCGCGCTCGCCGGACTGCTCCCGTCTCGGCGTCAACCCGACCCATGGCCCAACATCCTTCGAGGAGCGGAAACGCTCCGGATCGTCGATGGCCGACTTGACCGTGAGCGCCACGACAGCGCCAACACCGGGCATGGTCATCATCAAGCGGCAGACCGGGTCGGATCCGGCATGATCCCGGGTCAGTTTTTTCAGTCCGGCCAATTCGCTTCTCAATGCCGCCCGCGCTCTCAGGATCGGGTCTGCGGCGGCCTCCAGCATCGGGTTGCCTACGGTCAGTTCCCGGACCCGGGCCTCGAAACGGCCCTTGGCGACCTTGCCCATCTTCAGTCCGAAGTTGCGCAGAACGCCCCGTACCGACTGCTCGAGATTAAGGCAGGCCTGCTGGATCGATTTGCGCGACGTCAGCACCGCCCGCATTTCTTGGGCGGACACTGATTTGCAATGCACCGGGCGGAACCAGCCCACCTGCAGAAGCCGGGCGATGCCAAGCGCGTCTCGGCGATCCGTCTTGATCGGCATTGCCTTCAGCGCACCTTTCACCTGCCGGGTTTCCATCAGCACGATTTCGAAGCCGGCCTCCGTCAGGTGCTTGTGCAGCCATTGTGAAAGCGGCCCGGCTTCCAAACCTACCGTGATCACGCTGCCGCAAAGATCGCGAAGAAACCCCGCCAACGCCTCCGGCTCACTTGCCACTGTCGTCTCTTTCATCACCTTCCCATGCACGTTCAGAACGCAGATCGCGGTGCTTGCCAGCGAGACGTCGAGTCCGATAAACAGATCCATGTCGTTGCCCTTTCATTCTGTGTTCAGGATTGGGGCGCGCCTCACGGCAAGACCCCGTAGGCACGCATTGCGTGCCAAGGGCAACGACACCTCACCTCCACAGTTACGACAAGCCAAAACAGTGACGACTCGGGGCAGGCCCCATTACGGCATCTCAGTGCGCGAATGGCATGCGGTGAAAAGCCAGCTCGCCATCATGTTCGAGGAACGCTTCCCATTGGCGTAAGAAAAGGCGCCAGGGCACAAAATTCCGCACAGTCTCCCGGGACTTGTAGTGGTAGGTGGAGGTGTCAAAGCAGATGGCCCCACAGGCCTTCCGGATCGACACGCCTCAGTCGACGCACATCCCGGTAACGATCTCGCGCAAACGGCCAGGCTTCAGAGCTTTCGGCGAATGATGTCCTGCAACATTTCACGATCAAGCGTCAGGTCGGCGACGGTTGTCCGGGGCAAACATTCCCCCGGACTGTTTGCGTCTCCCTCCAACTCTTCAGCCGGGTGTTCTCATCCTTGAGCGCTTTCAGTCGGCGTATCTCTTCCGGCAGCAGCCCGCCGTATTTCTTCTTCCAATTGAAGTAGGTGGCCTGGCTGATCCCCGCCTTGCGGCAGATCTCCGCAACCGGCGCGCCTTGCTCGCCCTGCTTCAGGATGAACGCCTTCTGCACTTCCGCGAACTTTGATGCTTTCATGTGAGTCCGCTCCTCTCCCAGCCAGGAAAACTTAGCGGGAAACTCCAGATCCGCACGATCCAGTTTTCAGGGGGCAGAGCAACCGCAAACTGCTCATCCGTTCACCGCTTTGATCCGCCACTGGGCTGTCTCTTGGCCGCCTAGGTCGATGATCAGCGTGTCGGTCTCGGCGTGGGTCACGAAATGATGCCCGACCAGGCCGGCCATCGGCGTGCTGTCCTGATCGCCGCGGGCGATGCGGGCGGGCAGGCCTTCAAACTCGATGATCAGCGAAAACGCCGAGCCAGGGTGTGTGAGCACAGCCTGGCTGTCTTCCAGCCGGGCCGTGACATGCTCTCCGCAGTGGAAGCGCAGCTGCGCGGTCTTCTGGGGCTGCGAAATCCCGTCCTTACCAGTGAAGTCCAGCTGGGTCAGCCGCCCGCTCACGCTCCGCGCCAGGCTCAGCCCCGCGTAAGCCTCGTGCGCGCCTTCGGCGGTGCAGATGCCGTCTTCGCTGCGGCCCTCCAGATGCGCCAGGCCGGGGTCGATCGAATAGCTGTGATCCGGCAGGCAGACGCAATTGTGGGCCGCTGCCGAGCGCAGGTAGGCGGGCAGGGGCTTAGTGTATTCATGCGAATAGAAGCTGTTGTCGATCAGCCATTCCACCCCGTCGAAATAGAGCGAGACAGCCAGATTGTCCTCATGCTTGTGGGTGCGCGACAGTGAGGTGGCCAGCATCGTCAGCATGAAGGGGCGGTCCTGGTGGTTGCCCTGCCATATGGCGTAGCCGGCCTTTGGCAGCACTGTGAAACCGGGCTTGCCGTAGGCTATCTGGCCGCGCGGGTTGGCCTCGGCCTGGTTGGGCAAGCGAAAGGTGTCGCCTTGACTGAGGGTGCGGCGGCTGTCGGGGTAGCGGAAGAAATCCGAGAATTTTTGCAATTCCGCCGCAACAGCGGGAATCTCGGTGGGATGCCCGCTGAGGGTTGCGAGGTTTCCGGCAAATTCGATCAGCCGCTGCACCCCGTGGTGATAGCCGATTGAGTTCTCGACAAAGACCGAATAGCCCTCGTCTCGCACGATCAGCTTATCGAACTGGTCTTCCAGTCGGGCGATGGCGGTTTTGGTCCAGATTGTGGCACAAGGCCAGCGGGGAAAGGCTAGGGCGGTTGCCAGCAGCACCAGGTCCTGGAACCAGGCGTGGTTGTGGTAGCGTGTCGACTGGTGGCCCGCATAGAAGACTTCCGAGGCCAGCAGCTGGGCATGGCGGAAGATTGCGCGCCGCAGCCGGTCCTGGCAGCGTGCGTCGAAGCCATGCGCTTGGCCGAGGCCATAAAGCTGGATCATGGCCAGGCAGCGTTCCGCGGTGCCATGATCGTACCAGGCGTATTTGATATTGGCGTCTGGCGTGTCGTAGCTGCGCTCCAGCCAGCTCATGACAAAGTCGCGTGCAGCAAACAGCGGGCCGGTCTCGCCGGTGTCGTGAGCGTGCAGCATCAGCATCACCGCCGGGTGCAGGGCATGCCAGGAAAACTGGTAGGTGCCGGTCTCCGGCAGGGTAGGCGGCAGCACCGCGTCTCCGGGCCAGTCCAGCAGCACATCCCCGTAGAGTGGGCATTTTCCGTCTTCCATGAAGGCCCGGGCCTGGCTCTGGTAGCTGCGGAAGCATTTCAGCTCATAGGCGCGGATGGCGTGCAGGACCCGCGGCGGCAGGGGCACGTCTTGGCCGACTAGCGCCGCAACGTCCAGCGGCGCCTCCCGCCACAACAGCATGTCCGCCACATCCAGATGCGCGGCCTCGCCCGGCGTGCCCTTGATGTAGAGCCGGATGTCAGGGACTTGGACGTCTTCGGGATGTTCCCAGCCATGCCGCCAGCCCCAGGCGAGATCGCCATGGCCAACGGAAAAGTCGAACCATTCGTCCTGCGCCGGGTTACCGGCCTTGACGTGCTCGAATCCGCCGTCGCCGGTGTAGCCAATGGCGATATAGCTGATCTGCTGCCAGCCGCGCAGCCGGATCCGGGCGCCGATGCCATTGGCCAGGGCTGCCTCTCGCAGTTTCAGCCGCAGCTGGTAGCTGCCGAGCTCGCCGGAATAGCTGGCGGTGGCATGCGCGCTTTCCAACGTGATTTCACCATCCCCCGAGAGCATCTCCCGGGAACAGTGCTCCCCGGCGCCCTCCCGGCTGTAGTGCTGGTACTCCAGGATCTGTCGGCCCACGAGGCATTCCGGCAGTTTCTGGGGCTCTTGTCGTACGGCGGGGCGGGAGTCAGCGGGCTGCAAGTCCGGCATCATGGCCTGATGTTTCCTCTTGGTCTTGGCGCGTGGCAAACAGGCGCAGTTCTTGTTCAATAATAAGATCCCGGTCCGTTTGGCTGCGCACACGGGCGGCGGCTGCAGCAGACATTTTCTGGAAACGGGCGGGGTCCTGATACAGGGTTTCGATCGCGGCGGCGAGGCCGGCGGCGTCTTCGGGCGGGGCCAGGAAGCCGCAGGTCTCGTCCACGAATTGCGGGATCGCCGCGACATCCGTGGTCACCGGCACCAGCCCCGCGGCCATTGCCTCGTCCCGCGACACGCCCTGACTGTCCCAGCGGGACGGGTTGAGAAATATACCATATTCACGTTGAGTTTCAGCTATTTCATGCTGTGTTAGAAAACGCTGTTCAATATGGATATTCGGATAACCCCGTAATGGAGCCACTGTTTCTTCAAACAAGGCACCACGCCCGATTATGCGGAAATCTAGTTCCTTGAAAAATGCCTTTTCGGCTAGTTGCAGAATGGCCTCCACAGAGAGGTCATTGGCATATTTGGGGGAAGCGAAAGATCGAATGGAGAGAACCTTTAGCCGCTTCTGGATGTCTTTTGGGATGTAGTGGAAGATAGCGGTGTCGATCGGATTGTGGATGACGCTGTATGTCGACGGAGCTAGGCGTATGTCCAGATCCTCCATCACCTCGTCGGCAAAGTACTGCGACACGAACACCAAGTGTAGATTTGGCGGGATATCGGCCAAGACGCGGTGCCAGAAATCGAGTCGCTTACTGCTGGCGGCCTTGGCGGCCTCCAGTTCGGTCTCGGTGCGGTAGTTGTACTCCCGCCGCCACCAGGGCTGCACCTCAGCTCCGTGCAGCCAGACGACGACGCGCAGGCCCTGGCGCACATGTGGCTCCAGCACCTGCCACATGTCTTCATCCAGGAAATGTACCAGCACCGTGTCGTACAGGCCCTGCGTCAGCATCGCGTTAAGCTGCTGCCGGCTGCCGGTCATGCAGTCGACGCCCTCGAATTCGTGGAAGGCCAGATCCCGGCCGGGGCGCAGGCGGAAGACGTCCACCGCCTCGCCCTGCTCGCGGTAGGCCTTGACCCGGCTATGCACGAAGCCGTTGCGGTAAATATCCTCCCAGGACGGGTAGTGATTGGTCAGAACCAGATGGCGTGCCTTGCTGAGGACCGGAAGGGGCTGCGGCGCGCGCTCCCCAAGGAGCAGGCGTTTGACCACGGCCTGGCCGCCTGAATAGATCCGCAAGCCGAAACGGACCCAGGCGGTGCCTTCCGGAAGGCCGGCCTTGGTGTTCTTGTTCATCGGGGCCATGACATGGCCCAGTCTCTGCTTGTCCTTGTCCAGAAACAGGGCGGCGCATTGCAGATTCAGCCCCGGATCTGCTTCCAGATGCAGCCGCAGCTGGCCGTTTTTGCTCACATCGCTGACGGCATGCTCACCGGGCTGATAGAGATAGACATGCTTGCCGTCCGGAAGCTGTGAGGTCACCAGGAGCCCTTCAGCTTCCTCTTCCCATTCGATGCTGCCGTCCGCCGGGGCGCTGACCTCTGCCATCAGAGCCGTGGCTGCAATGCCAGGCGCGCTGGTCATGGGATCCACCGCCGGAACGCAGGTTTCAGCGCGATGTTCCAGTTCGGCAAGCGGGTAGCCGGAACTCAATACTTCCAGATCATTTGCAGCGGCGGCAACGCCGGAGCAGGGCGCGCCGTCCGTCTGGCTGCCGTTTTTGCAGTAGTTGTAGGGGTCGATGGCAAGTATCCGGAACTGCTCCGCGGACACGCGGGCATTGGGGAGATCCTCCAGCAGCTGCTTCAGGGTTTGCCCTCTGATAAAGCCGGGGGCCAGCAGGGCATGGCGCAGAGCTGCGGTGGCGGCGGGGCGATAAGCCTGGCCGTCAGCCTTGAGAGACACACTGCCGTCCTCAAACGCATAATGCGCCGCCTTGCAGATGATCCCGGCCTGGCTGTAGCGCGTCGCCAGCAGCAGGTCGCGCAGGTAATTCGGCCCGTAATAGTCTGCAGCCGTCATGCAGGCGCCCCAAGCGCCGCCAGCAACAGCCTCCTCCAGAAGAAGAGCAGCAGCTTCTGTTTCGGGGACGGTCTGGATGTTGTGGTCCTCGAGCGCGCCTGCGAGATAGGCCAGGCTGCTGTCCAGAACAAGCAGAAGGGCCGCTTCCACACCTTCCTGGCGGCGGAAGTGGGCGGTCAGGGACAGAGCTTCGTTTTCGTTCCGTGCGTGTGCCAGCACAGTGACTGGAGGCAGCTGGTATGCCTCTTCCGTAAGGCCGGCCTTGCGGGCGACGTAGTTCAGCCGTGCGCCATAGGTGTGCTCGCTCATAACCTTGCGCAGCCCCGCCAGGCGCAGCTTGTCCAGATCAGCACTCTGCAGCTGCTCCAGGATTTCCTTGCCGTTGTCGCTGGAGATCACCAGGCTGCCGAACATGTGCCGCAGCCCGCGGGAATAGTTGGAGACCGTGATGGTGTTCGAGCCAAGCAGCTCATAGACCCGGCGGGCAAACATGGTTTGCGAGTTTTTGACGGAGTTCAGGTTGATGCCGAAGCGGTATCCCTTGTAGGCGCGGTCAATCTGCTCCGGCG
Organism: Leisingera sp. F5; assembly: GCF_001593695.1. Classification (NCBI taxonomy): domain Bacteria; kingdom Pseudomonadati; phylum Pseudomonadota; class Alphaproteobacteria; order Rhodobacterales; family Roseobacteraceae; genus Leisingera; species Leisingera sp. F5. The sequence continues at coordinate 61,622 of NZ_LUKH01000022.1, forward strand.
GCAGCGTGCCAACAATGAAGGGCTTGTAGGCGTCCGGGAACATGTAGTCGGGATGATCCTTGCCGAAGTTGCGGTCATAGATCTCGAGCGGCCGGAAACCGGGCAGAGCTTCGATGAAGTTCTCCAAATCCCGGGTCCGGTCCGGATAGCGCACGTAGTAGGCGCCGGCAAAGCAGAAGGCGTCCTGGCGGTCCCAGGTTTCGATTGGATTATGGATGGCGGGCTGGCAGGCGAAGGTCAGGAAATAGACCCGGTCGTGGCCCAGCTTTGCCTTGTAGGGCCCAACGCGGTCCAGATCGGTGGTGCAGACAATGTCGAATTGCGCCGCCGTGGTCAGGAAGGTTTCGAAATGAACCGGGTCTTCCTTGTTCCAGAACACGGTCGGGATCTGGCGGTCCTTGCACCAGGCCACGATGCCGCGCACCTCGGGGCTGAGATGGCCGACCTTCGGGCCCCATTTGCCGCCCTTGCCGCGCCAGGCGGATTCGATGAACAGCATCTGCGGGCGGAAGTCCTGCAGCTCCTGCTCCCAGTTGTCCGGCGTGAGCTGCATGAGATCGCATTCCGGCGCATAAGACGTGTAGGTGAACTCGTCCATGATCGCGGCCACACGCAGCTGCGGCGCCGCGTCCGGGCGTTCGCTTCCGGACTGGAGCGCCTCGATTTCGCGCTGCTCACGGGAGGACACGCCGGGATAGCCGGCTTCCGCCAGGGGGCCAAGCAGGTCCGCCGCCTGCGCGTGCAGACCGGCCTGCAGCAGGCGGAAGCCGTGTATCTTGTCCGTGCGCGACCCGGGCGCCAGCCGGTGCGCGATGGAGCTGAACAGGCAGGCGGCGTCCGGATCGGCCGCTGCGGCCGCTCCGGACAGCTGCAGGCAAAGGCTGGCGGCCGCGGGGGCCTCCGCCCCCAGGTCTGCGGGCAGGGCGTCCAGCAGGCTGCGCCATCCGGCGCTGTCCACCTGTGCCGCAGCCTGCGGCTCGGGTCGCGCGGTCCAGGTCTCTTTGTCCCGGGCGTGCTGCTCCTGAAGATCCCGGTTGTCCGCCCGCAGCGCCGCGATCTGCCCCTCGGCCTCCGCCAGCCGGGCGGCGGCGGCTTCCTTCCCGGCCTGCGCCTTGCCGAGAGCGTCTTGCAGCCCGGCTTCCAGGGCGGCCCAGGTCTCTTTTTCCCGGGCGTGCTGCGCTTGAAGGTCCCGGTTGTCCGCCTGCAGCGCCACGATCTGCCCCTCGGCCTCCGCCAGCCGGGCAGCGCTGCGTTCCCCGTCGGCCTCGAGGGCGGCCCGGAGCTCTGCCGCGCTGTCCTTGCCGGCGCTGTATTCCGCCTGCAGGCGGATCAGGGTGTCGCGGGTGTCTTCCTGGGCGGATTGCAGCTGGGCATTCAGTTTGCGCACCTCGGTTTGCAGCCCCCGCAGCTTTTCCCCGGCGGCCTGGGCTTCTGCCTGCCAGGTGGCGAGCTCGCGCTGCAGCAAGGCCTGCGCCTGTTCGCCATGCGCCGCAATCTGCCGTGCGGCGGCCAGTTCCGCTTGCTGGTCCTGCTGGTCCTGCCGCAGCCTGCCCTGGCACGCTTGCAACTCTGCCTGCAGCCTCAAGGCGGCCTGTTCGGTTTCGGCCAGCAGCTGCGGGGCGGGCAGGGGGGCAGGTTCTGCGCCGCCGGCCGCCTTGGTCAGGACGGCCAGGATATCGCCCTCTTCGATCCGCATCACGTTCAGCTGCCCGTAAGGCTGCAGCAGCGCGCTGAGACCGCTCAGGCAGAAATCGTGCTTGCGGTTCGTGCCGGTGCCGGCGCCGAAAGGCGCGATCAAAACAGCGCGGCCATTTTCTTTCAGGCGGGCGAAGGCGAGGCGCAGGAAATTCGGCACATTACTGACATCTCCAATGACGCCGTTCAGAACAATGGTGTCGAATAGAGCGTCCAGCCCGTCTTGGAAGAGGTTTGTATTGCGGAATTCAATGCGCTCCTGGACGGTTTCAGGCTCAGCGCTGAGGGCGCTGCTTGCACGCGCGATGGCTTCTGCATCCAGGTCTATGCCGACAGCATGGAAACCTTCCCGGGCGAGCAGGATCGGGAGCGCGCCCTCGCGGGTGCCGATATCCAGGATGTGCTCTCCCGACACCTGAGCCGCAATCCAATGCATGCGGTTGCGTATATTTTCCGCGGAGCTGCCGTCCTGGCCGGTTGGGGTGTTCTGCGTCGGGGGAGAGGTGGAAGCTGGGGGATCCGTAATAATCTTGCGCATGGTGTGGTGACTCAAATCTCAGACGGGTTTGGCTGTGGTTACAGGAGCTGGAAGAGTGAGGGAAGCGCTTGGCGGCGGATATCTGGTCATCAGGCTCCTATCAGGACTGTTTCGCGTGCGATGGTTTGCTGGAAGCCGGATTGCGCACGCACGCGTTTTGCCGCGGCCTGGGACAGGCGCAGGAACAGATCCGGATCCCGCGACAGCCTTTCGATGGCCTCTGCAAGCGCCAAGGCATCTTCGGGCGGGGTGAGAATGCCGCAGGATTCGTCCATGAATTCGGGCACTGCTGAAGTCCGGGTCGAAACCGGGACCAGGCCTGATGCCATTGCTTCATCCCGCGAAACGCCCTGGCTGTCCCAGCGGGTCGGGGTGACGAACACCCCGTGCCTGCGGTGCAGATCGGCGATTTCCGCATGGGTCAGAAAGCCCTGGCGCAATGTCACATTGGGGAAGCGCTGCAGCGCTTTGGTCTCTTCATCAAAATCCGGGCCGTCGCCGGCGATGGTGATGTCAAACGCCTCGAAACCCGGCCTTTGGGAGAGGGCCGTGATGGCCGCAGCGGTCAGATCATTTGCGTATTTGCGGCCTGCATACGGCCGGATGGAAAGCAGGCGGAAGCGGTCTTCGGGGGCTTTGGGGCAGTAGCGGAAGATCTCTCCGTCAATGAAGTTGTGAATGACCGAATGGCGGCCTTCCGGCGGCGGCCGCCCGACATCCGTGGTGGCTTCTTCCAGCAGGGTGCGGGAGACGAAGACAAGATGCAGGTTTGCCTCCGGGCTGGAGAAGACCTCCTGCCAAAGCTTGAGGTATGCACCGGCCCGCTGTTTCTTCTGCGCAACCTGAGCGGCAGACATGCGTGTGAATTCAAACGCCCGCCGCTGCCAATGCTGGATCTCGGCACCGTGGATCCAGATTGTGACCTGGATCCTGTGCAGATGCTTTTTCAGCACCTCCCACATGGTCCGGTCCAGAAGATGCACCAGGACATGTGTGTGGCGGCCGCTGCGCAGGGTGGCGTCCAGAAGCGCGGCATCGCCGGTGGCGACGTCGATGTTTTCAAATTCTTCATAGGACTTCGCGATGCCGGGGTTGAGGCGGAAGACATCTGCATTCAGCCCTTGCTGGCGGTAGCTCCGGACGCGGCTGTGCAGGAACCCGTATTTGTAGAGATCCTCGCTGGAGGGGTATTGTTTGGTCAGAACCAAAACCCCGGAGCGTCCGGCGGTCAGCGGGGGGAAGACGGCCTGATCGCCGAAGACAATGTCGGAAAGCGCCAGCGTTCCGGAGCCGCACAGCCGCAGGCCAAACCGGACCTGGGTGCAATGGTCCGGCAGGGGCAGGGGCAGGGCATGGCGCCCGCCCTTGCCGAACATGGAATGGCTGATTTTCCCGCCCCGGCTGTCATAATATTCGCAGACGAGCTGGCCCTGCGGCAGGCTGTGCTCGAGGCCGAAGCGGAACCAGCTGTTGTTCTCCAGGTTGAGCGCGGCGCGCGGATACTTGCGCGCCATCCAGACATCGGCGGGTCCGGCACCGTCATCCTGGGAGGTGACCACGAGCCGCCCGTCCTGCAGCCGCTTGGCCAGGGGCCTGCCCTCGGGCAGAATAGCGTCGGAAAAGATCTCCGCCGCGGCCAGGGCGGGCAGGGGCTGCGGCCGCGGCCGCGGTTTGGCGGCGGGCAAGGCTTCCGCGATATCATAGAAGCGGGCCAGCGGGGCGCCCTGGCAGGGCAGCTCCATATCGCGGGCCAGGGCCTGCGCCGCGGGGTCCGCGGCACCGTTGCGGCAGTAGTTGAACTCGTCAATGGCGAGGATGCGCAGGTCTTTGGCGGTGGCCGAGGCCGGGTCGCGGAGGCAGTCTGCCAGTAGGCTGCCGGTCAGATGCCGGCTGCGCAGCAGGCCGGCGGCGAGCCGCATGGAGCAGGTGTGGCGATAGCGCAGGTCTTCGCGCTGCAGGGCGAAGACCCGGCCGGTTGCATTGAAATGGCAGCCCTTCGAGACGCCGTCTGCATCGCTGTAGCGGGGCGCGAGCAGCAGGTCGGTCAGGTAGTGTTCGCCGTAGAAATCCGCGGAATGGAGACAGCCTGCGAAGGCAAATTCGCTGCGCCGTTTGTGAAACGCTTCCAGCAGGCTTTCTGCGTGGCTGAACACCGAGACATTGCCGCCGCTGCCGACGGCGGCAGCATCCGGAGCGAGCAGGAACAGGTGCTTGCGGGGGTGAGCCTGGGCCTGGAATGCCGCGGTCAGCCTGCGGGCCTCCTCCGGGGTGGCGGCAGAGGCAATCAGGGCGGCGGCTGGCAGGCTGGGTTCGAAGGGCTGGCCGGTGACCTTGGAGAGGATGTAGCCCAGGCGCGCGGCATAGCTGTGCTCCTGCAGGACTTTGCGCAGCCCCAGCAGCCGGAACTTGCGGTATCTTGTGTCCTCTGCGGTGAGCGCTTCAAAGGCGCCGGACAGCCTGGCGGGCTGATCCGAACAGATTGTCAGATCGCCGAACAGCATCCGCATCCCGCGGGAGAAATTGCTGGCCACCACGGTGTTCGAGGCCATCAGCTCATACACCCTGCGTGCAAACATGGTTTGCGACTGCTTGATGGTATTTATGTTGATGCCGTAGCGGTAGCCCTTGTAGGCCTTGCCGATCTCAGAAAACGGCAGCGCGCCCAGGATCATCGGCTGGTATTTGTCCGGGAACTTGTAGTGCGGATGATCCTGGCCGTGGTGCCGGTCGTAGATCTCGACCGGCCGCAGGGCGCGGGCCGTTTCGATCATGGCAGCAAGATCGCGCTGGCGTTCGGGGTAGCGCAGATAATAGGAGCCGGCAAAGTTGAAGGCGTCTTTGCGCGGCAGCTTGGCGATCGGATTATGCATCTGGGGCTGGGCCGCGAAAGGCAGGAAGCAGACCTGCGCGTGGCCCAAGGCGTCCTTGTAGGACGGGATGCAGTCCATGTCGGTCGTGAAGGCAAAGTCGCACAGGCGCGCAGCATCCAGGAATGTGTGGAAATGGACCGGGTCTTCTTTGTTCCAGAAAATGGAAGGGATGCCGTTTTGCCTGCACCACTCCAGCATCCCAATGAGCTGCGGAGCAGGTGTGCTGACCATACGGTTCCAGGCGCCGCCGCTGCCATGCCAGGCCGATTCCACAAATACGAATGCCGGCCGGAAATGCGCCAGCTGGGTGATGCAGCGTTCAGGCTCAAGGGGAAGGTACACGCACTCCGGGGCAAAGCTGGCGGCCGTGAACTCATCCATGATGCCTGCGATCCGCGGCTTGCCGGTGTTCCAGCCTGACTCCACGAAGACATGGCGGCTGCCGCGGATGCGGTTCAGTTCACGGCTGTGCGGGCCAAGGATTTGTTCCAGCTGCTGCAAGGCGGTTTGGGCTGCCTGCTGGTTTTGCCCGCGCTCTGCGGTCTTTTGCAATGCGCGTAAGAGGGCGGTGTCGTTGCCGTCTTGGGCCGCAGACTGCAGCAGAGCTATCGCAGAGCTCTGCCGCCCTAAGCGTTCCAGTTCCCGTGCCGCCCGGATCAGGCCGCTGCGGGTTTCGTCAACGTGCATGATGTGAGGTACCCAAGCTGAGCTAGTGAAAAGGACCTTTGCCCGGTTTGGAAAAGGCCTGGTTTTGATAACGCCCGCAGCGCAGGCCGTAAACTGGTTGGGGGCAAAGATGCGTCACCGTATTCCCGGATTTGGAACAGGGCTGCCGATGATGCGGGCAATCTCCATTGCAGCTTGGCTCCAGCTGCGCTCTTGCGCCACCCATTTGCGCCCCGCTTTGCCCAAACGTATGCGCAGCGCCGGGCCGGCGATCAGCTGCGCCAAGGTGCGGGTCAAGTCTTCCGTATCGCCTTTTTTGAAAACGATACCGGTTTCGCCATCCGTGACCATATCCGCAAGCGGCCGTACGGAGGAGACAACCACCGCTTTTTCCATCGCCATTGCCTCCAGCGGTTTCAGCGGCGGCACCAGTTCGGTGACCGGCTGAGGCTTGCGCGGGAAAGGGGTGATGTCGATCAGGGAGTAATGTGCGGCGGCCTCTTCATGCGGAATGCGCCCCGGCAGAATGAGCCAGTCTTCCAGCCCAGCGTCCGAGGCTGCATGCCGGATGTCTTCTTCAGCCGGTCCGCTGCCGGCCAGCAGCAGCCGGAAATCCAGCCCCTGTTGCCGCAGCAAGCTGCAGGCGCGGACAAGATCGTCCAGCCCCTCATATTGCACGAAGCTGCCTATGTAGCCGATAACCGGTACATTTTCTGGGATTTCATAGCGAGCGGCCAGCGCTGAATTGCGGGGCAGCGGAACGAATTTCGCGGTATCGCAGCCATTTGGCGCCAGAATGATTTTGTCAGCAGATACGCCGCGCTGGATCAGTTCCTCCTGCATCGGGGCGGCCAATGTGAAGACATGGTCAGCCTGGGCGGCAGTGCGGCACTCCAGCGCATATTGCAGCTGGAAAAACAGGGTTGCTTCGATGCCCGGATCCGCTGACAGCTGGGTGACTTCCCAGAAACCGCGCACTTCGTAGCAGAACGGCAGGCCCAGGCGCCGGGCGGCGATCAGCCCGGGCAATGCGATCTGAAAATTTGAGGCTGCAATGACCGCCTGCGGGCGCAGGGCGCGTAGGCGGGTCTCCAGGGCATCCGCGGCGGCGGCCAGATAGGCGGAGAACCCGGAAAACCCTTCCAGGACCGGCAGGGCCTCGTGCAGGTATTCGACGTCTGCCACCTGGTCTGCGGGGCGGAAAGCCCGTGTCGGGGAACGGTCGAGGGGAAAGCCTGGCCGGGTCAAGCAGGCCAGATCAACCCCGTGGTTCTGCAGGGCGGCGGCGATGGCCTGGCTGCGCAGAGTGTAGCCGTTTGCTACTTGCGGCAAGGCGTAATTCAAAAGGTAGGCCGCCCGCCCGGGAATGGGAGCTATGGGCTCCAGAGCCGGAGCGAGGGGGGTGTCAGCCATGTGCAGGGCGGCAACCGGCTCCTGGGCCAGATGGCCGAGTGCTTCCGCGGCCGCCGCCCCTTGCTGCGGTTTCAGGGCCGCGATGAGATCCTGGTAGACTGCAAGAGCGGTTTTGACATCGCCCGCGTCTTGGGTTTGGCGCAGCAGGCGCCACATATTGCCGGTATCAGCAGCAGATTGAAAAGCCCGCCGATGCAGTTGCCGCTCTGATGCAGACTGGCCGCGGGCCCGCAGAGCCTGTGCTGCCGCCAGCAAGCCAGAACGGAAATCTGCCGGGCTACGGCTCACCCGGCTTCCGCAACCGTCTGGGCCACATTGGCGACCACTTTCTGCAGCAGCGCTTCATCCAGGCTTTCTCCCATCACCCGGATCAAGGGTTCGGTGCCGGACTTGCGGATCAACAAGCGGCCGCTGCCGTTCAGGTCAGTCTCGCCGCGGCGGATTGCATCCTGCACGGCTGCCTGGTCCAGCGGGTTTTGCCCCGGGGTGTAACGGACGTTCTGCAAGAGCTGAGGCACCGGCGTGAACTGGCGGGTCAGGCGGCTTGCTTTCTCGCCGGTTTCCTTCAGAAGCGCCAGCACCTGCAGGCCCGCCAGCAGCCCGTCTCCGGTGGTGGTGTTGTCGGTGATCACGATGTGCCCGGATTGCTCGCCGCCCATGTTGAAGCCGTTGCGGCGCATTTCCTCGACAACATAACGGTCGCCCACTGCGGTGCGGCGCAGGGTGATGCCCTGGTCCGCTAGATAGTTCTCCAGGCCGAGGTTCGACATCACCGTGGCCACCAGCGTGTTGTGGTTGAGACGGCCTTTGCGGGCCCAGTAGGAGGCCAGAAGCGCCATGATCTGGTCGCCGTCCACCACCGTGCCGGTTTCATCCAGCATGATGATCCGGTCGGCGTCTCCGTCCAGGCAGATGGCCAGATCGGCGCCGGTTTCCAGCACTGTCCTGGCCGCCAATCCGGGGCTGGTAGAGCCGCAGCCGTCGTTGATGTTGTAGCCGTTAGGGGCCACGCCGACCGGAATGACCTCGGCGCCCAGTTCCCAAAGCACTTCCGGGGCTGCTTTGTAGGCGGCGCCATTGGCGCAGTCGATCACGATTTTCAGCCCGTCCAGCCGGGTCCGGCCTGAGAGGGTGGTTTTGGCGTATTCCACATAGCGCGCGGCGGAATCGTTCAGCCGGGTGACCTGGCCGAGATGGTCCGTGTCCGTGGTGCTGGTCCCGGCGTCCAGGATGGCTTCGATCTCCTGTTCGGCGGCATCCGACAGCTTGAAGCCGTCGGGGCCGAAGAATTTGATGCCGTTGTCATGGTGCGGGTTGTGGCTGGCCGAGATCATCACGCCCAGATCCGCGCGCATCGAGCGGGTCAGCAGGCCCACGGCCGGGGTCGGCAGCGGCCCCAGGGCGAAGACGTCCATGCCGGCCGCGGTGAAGCCGGCCGTGAGGGCGTTTTCCAGCATATAGCAGGAGCGCCGGGTGTCCTTGCCGATCACTACGCGGCGGGTTCGTGAGGTGGCGTTGAAATACTGGCCGACGGCGGCAGCGAGCTGGACCATGAAAGGGGCGGTCATCGGGCCTGTGTTGGCCCGGCCACGGATGCCGTCGGTCCCGAAATACTGTCTTGTCATCGCTGCTGAACCTTTGTATCTGCCGATCTGCAGCCCAGTTCTGGGCCGATTGTTCCGGCCTTCTACTAGCGGCAGGATACCCGCTCCGCAATCCGCCGGGCCTTTTTTTGCGCAAATCTCCGCCGGAAAAGCGGCGGGTTGTAATTCAAGCCAGAGTTGCTAAGAGACCCGCGTTTCCAATGTGTTTCAAAGAGGGTCTGAAGTTGAAAATTCTCATGGTGTTTGGCACCCGTCCGGAAGCCATCAAAATGGCGCCTGTCGTGAAAAAACTGCAGGCAACTGAAGGGCTTCAGGTGGATGTGTGCGTGACTGCACAGCACCGTGAAATGCTGGATCAGGTGTTGCAGCTGTTCGGCATCACGCCGCGATTCGACCTGAACGTGATGAAGCCGGGCCAGGATCTGACCGACATTACTTCAAGAATCATCCTGGCATTGCGTGACGTTCTGAAGGAAAACCATTACGATCGGCTGCTGGTTCACGGCGATACCACCACCACGATGGCAGCGGCCATGGCGGCATTTTATGCGCAGGTGAGTGTCGGTCATGTCGAAGCCGGGCTGCGTACCGGCAACATCTATGCGCCCTGGCCGGAAGAGATGAACCGCATGCTGGTGGGCCGGATGGCTGACCTGCATTTTGCCCCCACTGAAACCGCCCGCCAAAGCCTGCTGGCCGAGAATGTGGCGGATGAAAACATCGTCGTCACCGGCAACACGGTGATTGATGCGCTGCAGCAGGTGGTGGCCCGGTTCGGCAGCGACACGGCGCTGAATGAGGAGATGCAGGCCCGCTTCTCCTTCCTGGAAGAGGGCAAGCGGATGGTCCTGGTGACCGGCCACCGGCGGGAAAATTTCGGCCAGGGGTTTGAGAACATCTGTCATGCGCTGCGCGGGATCAGCGAAGAGAGCGATGTGCAGATCGTCTATCCGGTGCATCTGAACCCCAATGTGCAGGAGCCGGTGAAGCGGATCCTGGGGGATGCCACGGCGGTGCATCTGATCGCACCGCAGGATTACCTGCCTTTTGTCTGGCTGATGCAGCGCTCGCATTTCCTGATCACCGACTCCGGCGGTGTTCAGGAGGAGGCTCCGAGTCTCGGTAAACCGGTTCTTGTCATGCGCGACACCACCGAACGCCCGGAAGCGGTCGATGCAGGCACCGTGCGCCTGGTCGGAACCGACCCGGAGAAGATCCGTAGCGAAGCGCTGCGGCTGCTGAACGATTCTAAGGCCTATGACGAGATGGCTCGCGCGATGAACCCCTATGGCGACGGCAGGGCCTCGGAACGGATTGCCGCTGCGCTGACCCGCGACTGAACAGAATTTCAAATACCCGGATAATGAGGACAAGATGTTTAATCGTATCTCCATGATTGGTTTGGGCTATATCGGCCTGCCGACAGCTGCTCTGTTTGCCGCCAGGGGCATTGAAGTCATCGGTGTTGACGTCTCCCCCAAGGTGGTGGAGACGGTCAATGCAGGCAAAATCCACATTGTTGAGCCTGAACTGGACGGGATCGTGCACAAGGCGGTCACCGACGGCAATCTGCGCGCCACCCTCAAGGCAGAACCGGCCGAGGCCTTTGTCATTGCGGTGCCGACCCCCTTCAAGGAAGGCTATGAACCGGATCTGAGCTATATCCAGTCGGCGGCCAATATGATTGCCCCGGTGCTGAAGGCAGGCGACCTGGTGGTGCTGGAAAGCACCTCGCCGATTGGCGCTACCGAGCAGATGGCCATCTGGCTGGCCGAGGCGCGCCCGGATCTGAGCTTCCCGCAGGATGCCGGCAATGAGGCTGATGTGCAAGTGGCCCATTGCCCCGAGCGGGTGCTGCCTGGCCATGTGGTACGCGAACTGGTGGAGAATGACCGCATCATCGGCGGCATGACGGACCGCGCCAGCGAGATGGCGATTGCTATGTATAAGAAGGTGGTGCAGGGCGACTGTATCGTCACCGACGCCAAGACGGCGGAGATGTGCAAACTGACCGAGAACAGCTCGCGCGATGTGCAGATCGCCTTTGCCAACGAGCTGTCGGTGATCTGCGACAAGTTCGGCATCGATGTGTGGGAGCTGATCTCGCTGGCCAACCGCCACCCCCGCGTCAATATCCTGCAGCCTGGCGCCGGTGTTGGCGGCCATTGCATCGCCGTGGACCCCTGGTTCATCGTCGCCTCTGCACCGGATGAGGCCAAGCTGATCCGCGCCGCCCGCGACGGCAATGACGGCAAACCCAAATGGGTGATGCAGAAGGTGCGCGATGTGGTCATGGATGTGCTGGCGGCGGAACCGTCCCGGTCCATGGAGGACATAAAGGTTGCCTGTCTGGGCTTGGCGTTCAAGCCGGATATCGACGATCTGCGTGAAAGCCCTGCTCTGAGGATCACCTCGGAGCTTAGCAAGCTGGGGTGCCAGGTCCTGGCAGTGGAACCGCATATCGATGCGCTGCCATCCAATCTGGGCGAAGGCGGCATTGCGCTTTCGGACTTGGAAGAGGCGCTGGCTGTTGCCGATGTGGCCTGCGTGCTGGTCAAGCACTCTGCCTTCGAGGGGCTCAAGGACAAGCTGCCAGAGGGGCTGAGGCTGATCGACGTGGTTGGTCTGTGAAGCTTCTGCTGCCGCAGGATTCATGAATCCGAAATACACAAGGATTTTCCGTTACCGAAACCGAGGACGGAAAATCCATTTTTTGGCGGAGATTGCAGAGGATCTCCCTTACGCGCGCAAGAGGGTTCGCGGTGCTTGCGTGGCCGGCGCGTTGTGATTTGCGACGAGTACGAGGCCTGGCTTTTCGATGCGTGTGGCCTTTCCGGCCCAGCATCGATGCGCTCCTGTGGGAGAGTCGGCACTTCCTGACGTGGCAGCACGAACGATGCGGTGCCGAAGGCCTGATGGATCTGAGTGTCGGTGACATCGACCGATGCCAGGGGCAATCTTTATCGGCTCGCACTCTATCGCAAGTTCGAGAAACTATACAGTCTGGTTCGAAGGCGGTTCTGCGATGCCGGCATCAAGCCGCCAAGCAAATGCGGGCCGTATATCTTCCGCCATGCGTGTGCGGCCGAGATGCTGTGCAGGTCAGTTCCGCAAAAAGTCATCGGTGACCTTTCGAGGCATTGCTCAACCGCGTCGACGGCCCCCTACCCGAAGCTTGCCACCGAGTATCTCAGGGCCATTGCGCTTGATGTGCGGGACGCGAAGGTGCTGGTATGACCGTTCGATAGTCCGGTCCCGATCGCACGACCATTAACCACTATCTCGCGAGCCTTGGCCTGTGCAGCATGAAAAGCCGGGCCTGCTATCGTCAAAGCTTGCATGGCTTCCAGGACGTCGCCGAACATCACTGTGAACTCGGTCAGGACGTGCCGGTTGCGTGGCTGCTGGTATCGGCTGAATGCCGGGCAGCGACGACGCTGCTGCATCGCGCTCGTATCGTTGACCGATTCCTCAATCACCTTCTAAAAACCGAGGTGATCGACCGCAATCCCGTCACAACTCTGCGCGACCCGCGACGATAAAGACCTCGAGCGGCGTGCCGCTCCGCCGAATCGTGACTGCCGTCAGGCGCAACAGGGTCGCGGCGCGGCTTGAGGATCGTCGAGCCCGCGAGGACAGCAGCTTGCCGCCTGATATCTTGTTGCCAGGCGCGAAGCAGAGCCAAGACGTGATGTGTTTTGCGCTTGGCCATGCCTTCAGGTCGGTCCCACACTCGGCAACCAGCTTCAGCGCCAATGATGACCCGAGGCCATGTATCTGCGTCAGATTCACACCGACAACGCCATGGAGAGCAGCTCGGACATCGAAAGACGGCGCATTGGCTGTCCGACTTCAGACAGTACAATTTCGTCATCTGCCTAACCGGGATCATCGCCAAGGTGGCGTCACCACTTTCAAGTGCGCATCAGCCCATGTGTCATGTTTTTTATGGGGTGGGCTCCTCCAATAAGCGACCGGAAACTGGCCTCCAGACGGCGAGGGTAACACAGGTCGTTTCTACCGCGCACAGGCGGACTCTGACCCGGAATGTTTTTTAGCACCTCCCTCTCCTCACGCAGCAGATAGACTTCTTTACGCAGGCGGGTATTTTCTTTCTCTACATCTGCATGTGGGCGAGACATCAGGTCGCCATTCTGGTGTTGCCGTACCCGCTTGATCAGGGTTGCCCCCAAAAAAATCTGAAGCAATTTGGGGATGCGTCAGACCGTTTGTCGTTGCAATCCGAACCGCATCACGCTGGGACTTGTCGCTGCATCTTGGTGCTGTGTCTTGTCTCCTTCATTGCCAGAACCGCTCGAAAGAGATCGGAACAAAATCGAGACAAGTTCACAGCGCCTACCGGAGACTGAGGCTGGAAGTGAGGCACAAGCCGGGCTTTGGGCCAGTGGGCTGCTGCATGCGGCGATTGTGCAGATGCCTTTGATTTGCGATCCTGGGGTAATTTAAAAGGCAGGTAGAGATAACCGCTGAGGTTGTGATATGATTACCCCAATTCTATTATGCGGCGGCTCCGGCACCCGGCTGTGGCCTCTGTCGCGCAAGAGCTACCCCAAGCAATTTGTGCCGCTGACCGGGGAGGAAACGCTGTTTCAGGCCTCGGCCCGGCGGCTGTCGGGGGAGGGGTTTGCGCCGCCCGTGGTGCTGACCAATTCCGATTTTCGTTTCATTGTCACCGAGCAGCTGGCGGTGGCCGGCATTGATCCCGGTGCCATCCTGATCGAGCCTGCAGGACGCAACACGGCGCCTGCGGTGCTGGCGGCGGCCTTGTGGCTGGAGAAACAGGATCCCGACGCGCTGATGCTGGTGGCGCCCTCGGACCATGTGGTGCCGGATGCGGCGGCGTTCCGGGCGGCTGTCACGGCGGGCGAGGCGGCCGCCCGCGCCGGGCAGCTGGTCACCTTCGGCATCAAGCCGGACCGGGCCGAGACCGGCTATGGCTATCTGGAGCTGGCAGAGGACCCCGGCGATTTCACCCCGCGCCCGATCGGGCTGAAACGGTTTGTGGAAAAGCCGGATGCACAGGCTGCGGCGCAGATGCTGGCCTCGGGGCAGTATCTGTGGAACGCGGGGATTTTCCTGTTTGAGGTGAAAACCATCCTGGCAGCCTTCCGCGCCCATGCGCTGGATCTGCTGGCGCCGGTGCAGGCTGCCGTGGATCAAGGCCAGCCTGACTTAGGCTTTTTGCGGCTGGACCCGGCGGCCTGGCAGGGGGCGGCGGATATCTCGATCGACTATGCGGTGATGGAGAAGGCGGCAAACCTCAGCGTTGTTCCTTTTGCGGGCGGCTGGTCCGATCTGGGCGGCTGGGACGCGGTCTGGCGCGAGAGCGGCCCGGATGCGGCGGGCGTGGTGACGTCCGGGCCTGCCACCGCGATTGACTGTGCGGACAGCCTGTTGCGCTCAGAAGGCCAAGGGCTGGAGCTGGTCGGCATCGGGCTGGAAAATATCATTGCCGTGGCGATGCCGGATGCGGTGCTGGTGGCGGCGGCGGACCGCGCCCAGGATGTGAAACAGGCGGTGGCGGCGCTGAAGGGAAAACAGGCCAAACAGGCCACAGAATTTCCGATGGATCATCGCCCCTGGGGCTGGTTCGAGAGCCTGGCCGTGGGCGAGCGCTTTCAGGTCAAGCGCATCCATGTGCATCCCGGTGCGGCGCTGAGCCTGCAAAGCCATCACCACCGCTCGGAGCATTGGATCGTGGTCGAAGGCACCGCCAAGGTGACGGTGGACGGTACCGAGAAACTGGTGAGCGAGAACCAGTCGGTCTACATCCCGCTGGGGGCCGTACACCGGATGGAAAACCCCGGCAAGGTGCCGATGGTGCTGATCGAGGTGCAGACCGGCAGCTATCTGGGCGAGGATGACATCATCCGCTACGAGGACGTCTATGCCCGCGGCCAGGGCGCCAAAGGGTAAGGCGGCAAAGGGCAGAGGCTCAAAGCCTTGGGCCCGGCGCCGCTGGCGCGGCGCAGCGCCATGCCTAGGCATGGCGCCGGACCCAACGGGGAGGATCAATCTGTGATTGATCCGGGACGGGCGGGAGCCTGCCGCCGGATGAGGCGCTCTAAGAGACGCCGGAAGATCCCGCCGGCTTTCAGCACAGCAGCCATTCCTCGACCTCTGCGGAGATGTCCTGCATCCGGATCCAGCCGGGTGCTGTGGGCTGGCCTGTCCTGAGCCGCAGCTTGCCGGTCAGTCCCAGCAGCGCCCATTCGGGACGGGCGGCGCGCGGCACGTAAGGCTGTGACGGATCATAGGCGGGGTTTTCCTGCAGGCCCCCGTCTGCATCGCGCAGCAGGCTGCCGTAAGCGTCGCGCAGCCAGCGGTGTTTCCACTCACCCATGTCGCCATCGCCCACCACCGCCGGATTGCCGCTGATCACGCCCGCCGGGGTTTCCCCCGCGATGGCCGGGCGGATCTTTGCGCCCTCCAGCACCACAGCAAGTCCGCGGCGGTCTTCGGCATCCGGATTGCCATCCTCCCATTCGAACCATTCGGCGTAATCGGCGCCGCCGCCGGACCAGGCGCCGGAGCAGCTGCCGTTGCCGTCCGCGCCCAGCCGGAAATCGGCGCTGCCGCCGCCTGCCAGCAGGTAATCGGCGCTGCCGCCCAGGATTTCCAGATGCGCCGCCGGGCTGGCGGTGCCGAAGCCTGCGCGCCCGTCCGGCGTCAGCGCCAGCGCGGTGCTCCAGGCGCTGCCGTCGGCGGAGATCTTGATGGAGAAATCGTCAGAGCCCGCCAGCCCGATTTCGGCCCGGCCGCTCCAGTTCGACTGAAACAGCAGCGCGGCGGTGTCGGCGCTGCCGGCCTTGTTCACCTTGAGCTGATGGCCGCTGCCGGCATGGGTCAGCAGGGTGGCGGATCCCGCAACCGACAGCGGGTTGGCGGCATCCGCGGCGGTGCCCACCCCGAGGCGGCCGAGGTTCTGGGTTTCAGCGGGTGGCAGGATCCAGCTGCTGCCGTCCCAGATCCTCAGTTCCGCGTCCGCCAGGCTCCAGGCGCGCCAGCCGGGGGAGGGCGCCAGGAACAGCCAGCCCTCGCCCTGCCAGACCGCAATCTCAGCCCCATGGCCGGCCCAGGCACCGGCTGGCGCTGCGGCCAGCGCATGGGTCTCGCCCACAGCGGGGCTGGCGGGCGGGGCGGCGGTATCAAAGCCCTCGACGCGGAGCTGCACCAGCGCATCCAGCATCTGCAGCGCCTCATTGTGGGTCACGTGTTTCTGCGCCTGGGCAGGCATCAGATAGGGCAGGGCAAGGATCGGCGAGGTCTGGGTCATGGGCGGGGCTCCGGCGGCGGGGAAAAACGGGTTCCGCGCCAGAGTGCCAGAGCCGCGTCAAGCGCGCGATAACGGGGCGTGCGCTGCTTGCGCAACGGGGAGATCGGGGCAAACAGGGCGCCTGCGCGGGCAGGAGGCACGGGCCGCAGCTGTTCCCGGCCCGTTTCCGGCTTGTTTTGGGTCTGTTCGTTCAATTGTCGTCAATCTGTAAACAATGTCCCTGATTTTGCCCGCTTTGCTTCCCGCTTTGCGCCGGGGGCCGCGGCCAGTGTCAGCCCCGGGCCGCAAGCGCAAGGGAGCGGGGTTATGGCACTGGCATTCACCGGGCGGTTCGCCGCAGAGGATCTGATTTTCGGCACCGATCTGCGCGATCTGGAAATCGCCGTGCAGGACGGCCAGGCGGTGCTTTATGCGGCCACCGGCATGAATGGCGGCCTCAGCCGCTGGCAGCTGGACGGCACCGGCGCCCTGCCGCAGTTGGCGGGCCAGCAGCTGCACGGGGCAGCCGGGATCCGGACCGGGGCGTTTCATCTGGCAGAGGCCGGCGGCGGGCTGCGGCTGGTGCAGGGCCAGACCAGCCAAAGCGCGCTGACCTTTTATGAGCTGGCGGAGGATGGGAGCCTGGGCAGTCAGGACCGCGCGGCGCTGGCAGGGGCGGATGCGGGCGGCTTTGGCGCGGTGGCGGTGCTGCAGCTGGCGGATGGCAAATCCGCGTTTTATGCGGTGGGGGCGGCCAGCGGCGATCTGCAGGGCTGGCAGCTGGATGCGGCGGGGGAGGTGCAGGGCCAGGCCGGTGCGGCCTACAGCCTGGATCCGGCGGCGCTCTTGGCCACGGTGCAGACGGCGGGCGGCCCGGTGCTGCTGGCGGCGGATGCGCGGGGGCTGCACAGCTACCGGGCTGATGCCGCCAGCGGCGTGCTGCGCCCGGCGGATGATCTGGGGGCGGACCAGGGGCTGGCGGTCTCCGGCGTCACCGTGCTGGAAGGGTTCGAGGCGGGCGGCAAGGCCTGGGCGCTCTTGGGCGCGGCGGGCAGCAGCTCGCTCACCCTGATGCAGGTGGGCGGGGATGGCGGGCTGCGGTTCGAGACCCAGCTGCAGGATACCGCAATGACCCGTTTCGGCGGCCTCAGCGCGCTGGAGGTGGTGGAGGCAGAGGGCCATGTGCTGGTGCTGGCGGCGGGCAATGACGGCGGTCTCAGCCTGTTCACCCTGACCCCGGGCGGCGCGCTGATCCATCTGCAGAGCCTGGAGCACGCGCCCGGGCTGGGCTTGCAGAATGTGACCGCGCTGGAAGCGGCGGCGGTTGGCGGCCATCTGCAAGTCTTTGCCGCCTCCGGCGCGGCAGGCGGCATCAGCCAGTTCACCCTGCCGCTTGGCAGCCTGGGCGATGTGCAGATGGCGGCGGGGGCGGCGCGGCTGGACGGCAGTGCCGGCAATGACGTGCTGGAGGGCGGCCGGAGCGGTGCAAACCTCTATGGCCAGGCGGGTGATGACGTGCTGGTTGCGGGGGCCGAAGGCGGCTGGCTGACCGGCGGCAGCGGCGCCGATACCTTTGTCATCAACCCGGCGGCCGGGGCGGTGACGGTGCGCGATTTCACCCCCGGCGAGGACCGGCTGGACCTGTCGCTGTTTGACGGGCTCTGCAGCGTCGGCCAGTTGGAGGCGCAGGGGCGCAGCAGCGGCCTGGTGATGGCGGCGGGGGACACCCGGATCGTGCTGATCAGCGATGCGGGCACGCCGCTGGAACTGGCGGATGTGTTCGGCCCGGATCTGCGGTTTTCTTTCCCGCAGCGGCAGGGGGCGGGGGAGACCCTGCCGGGCGGCAGTTTCTACGGCGGCAGCGGCGCTGACCGGCTGGACGGCACCGGCGGCGATGACCTGCTGAGCGGCGAGGGCGGCAACGACCGGCTGGAGGGGGGGCGCGGCAATGACAGCCTGAAGGGCGGCAGCGGCAATGATGTGCTGGAGGGAGGATCCGGCAACGACCGGCTTTATGGCGGCGGCGGCAGCGACAGGCTGAAGGGCAGCAGCGGTCAGGACTTGCTGTCCGGGCAGGGCGGTCAGGATCTGCTGCAGGGCGGCCGCGGCAGCGATACTTTGTCCGGAGGCGGCGGCAAGGACCAGCTCAAGGGCCAGGGCGGGCATGACCGTCTGAAGGGCGGCGGCGGCAATGACAGCCTTAAAGGCGGCGGCGGGCGCGATGCGCTGGACGGCGGCAAGGGGCATGATCTGCTCAGCGGCGGCGGCGGCGAGGATGTCTTTGTCTTTGCCCGCGGCCATGGCCGCGACACCATTTCCGATTTCCGCCCGGGCCGCGACCTGATTGATCTGCAAGGGGCCGCGGCGGACGGGTTTGCGGATCTGGACATCAGCCGCCAGGACGGCGGTGCGCTGATCCTCACCGGGTCGGGAAGGATTTTTGTGGAAGACCTGAACCCGGGCCGCCTGGATGCGGATGACTTTTTGTTTTGAGGATGGCAGTGGCTGAGGATGACGCTGGCTGAATGTGACACTGGCAGGATATGCCGAACGTATACAGGTTTGACATTGGGGTCCTGGGGCCGCGGAACAGGAGGCCGCGCCAGCTGCCTGCGCGCTTTCTTGGGGCAGAAAATCCGTCATGCGGCCGGAGATCTGCGCTGTGACGGCATCCGGGCAATGGGTCTTCCAGCAGATCAGTTGTGTGATGCCAGGAGGATCAGGGTGTGACGTTTGCCGGGCTGTTGGCGGCAGCCCGTTAGCAGCATCAACTTTACGCTGCCCCCGGAGCACATTTTCTCCAGGAAAGCGGCAGATGAATAGGCTCCTGTCTGAAGCACCCCCGGTAAGGGTCAGCCTGACCCTTACCGGGGGTGCAGCGCAAAGTGTGGTCCGGGACCACACATCCGATGTCCAGTCAGACGAATGCAGGATAGGCGGATCGCCAGCAAGTAGACTACTCTTGAATTGAAATGCCGACCCGTAAGACACAAGCGAAGACTTATTTGCCCACGGAGCGCTATGCTGAGCTTGCTGCTGTTGCGGCGGCCAGGGCGCAAACCGTTTCGGCATTTCCGGGTCAGCTGATGGCACCGTAACGTTACTGCGGCGGTCCGTGTAACACGCGACATGGCGGCACAGCGGCATGACCGATATCGGCCGCTATCACGGCCACCGTTTCCGGCCTGACGTGATTGCAAACCGTCCGGCTGTATTTCCGGTGTCCCCTGAGTCTGCGAACCGCCCAGGTTTGCCCGGAGAGTGTTTCGCTCAATGCGCTGTGCGGCCTTATCTTTCGCTTTTATTTTTTCAAGGTATCGTAGCTCGTCCTCGGCTGGTGGCATGTAGCCGCATGACCACCGAAGCCGCTCCAGGCTTTGCGCTTGGCCGGTTAACTTTAAGGTGCCGATGGTGCACTTGCTCTACGCCGCCGCTTTTGCAGGGCCGCAATAAATTTTTACATAATACGCATTACGCACTAACTGGATGTAGCTGGGGTGGGTTCACATCCGAAGTGCAAATTCTGTATCAAAACAGATGTTTGCATGGAGGTTATTGAATGGGACGCAGTTACCCTCACCTGAGTTTGGAAGAACGCCGGAAGATTGCCAAGTGGCGTGAAGCCAAAA